>CAXRCQ010000511.1:0-2055 GCA_964228845.1 Blastomonas sp. | reverse complement strand
AAGAAGGTCTACCCGAACACCCCTGACGCCGAACTCAACATGCAGCTTGATCATGCTATCAAGGTGCTGTGGAAGCCGATGGACGGTGTGATGACCAAAGAGCTCTATGAGAACGCGCGCAGCGTGTTCGTCGGCTCGGGCCGGCTCAAGGCAGCGGATATCCCGCCGATGGAAGAGCTCGTGGTCAACCTGATCTGACCCGGGAACACCCTTATGAACCAGTCGCACGGCAGCGCGGAACGAAGCGCAGCGACGCCGAAGATCGACATCAACGGGGTGTCGCTACGCTATGCCGGAACGGGCTCCGATCTGGGCTCCAACTTGGCGCTCGACAACGTCTCGTTCCGGGTTGGTGACGGCGAGTTCGTTGCGATCATCGGGCCCAGCGGCTGCGGTAAGAGCTCTCTGCTACGACTGGTCTCAGGTCTTTTCCCGGTCACCTTGGGCTCGATCACGGTCGCCGGACAGACGGTTCGCAAGGTGCCTCCGGGGATCGGGTTTGTCTTCCAATCCGATGCCCTGCTGCCCTGGAAGACGGCGCTCGAAAATGTGGCCATCGGGGCCATGCTGGCCGGCCGACCGCCGGAAGAAGCCCGCGAGCGGGCTCGATCCCTGCTCCTCGAGATCGGGCTGGGCAAGGCCATAGACAAGTATCCTTCCGAGCTGTCCGGCGGGATGCGCAAGCGCGTGGCGCTCTCCCGGACCATGGCCTACGACCCGACCGTGTTCCTGCTCGACGAGCCGTTCTCAGCGCTCGATGCGCAAACACGCATCCATGTCGGTAATCGCTTCCTGCGCATCCTGGAACGGTTGGGCCAGACGGTCATGTTCGTGACCCACGATATCGATGAGGCGATCACCCTCGCCGACCGGGTCATCGTCATGACCGCGTCGCCCGGCCGGATCGCCGCGGAATTCGTTATCGATCTTCCCCGGCCGCGTGACTATTACCAGTCGCGCATGGCGCCCGGGTTCCGCGCTCTGCAGGAGCGCATCTGGGAGGTGCTGCGTCGCGAAATGCAGGGGGTCCTGGGTCATGAAAGCTGACACCACCTCGGAAGTGGACGCCCCGCCGCCCGTCCAGGCACACGATGCCCACGAGTTCGAGCGCCAGCGCGAGGCACGCGCCCGCCGACAGAAGCTCCGCCTGCAGTTTGACCGGGCGATAGCCGTCCTGGTCCCGCTGGCATTCTGGCAGCTGGCATCGAGCTGGGTCGGCAAAAAGTGGATCAGCAGCCCCCTCGATGTCGCGCAGCGTATCTGGTTCATGCTGCTCGATGGCTCGCTTGAAATGCATACCTGGGAGACGTTCAAGGAAGCAATCATCGGGCTCGTTATCGGCGTGGCGCTTGGCATCGTGTTGGGCATCATCCTTGGACTTTCGCGGCGGCTCTCGGATGCCGTCGATCCGGTCGTCATGGGCCTCTATAGCCTGCCGCGCGTATCGCTGGCGCCGCTGTTCATCATCTGGCTGGGCATCGGGCTTTTCGCCAAGGTTGCGCTGGTTGCCTCGATGGTGGTCTTCGTCGTCCTGTTTAATGTTCGCGAAGGGGTGCGCAGCATCGACCGGGAGGTCATCGACGCCTTCCGCAGCATGAATGCCTCCCGTACTGCCCTGATCCGCCACGTCATCGTGCCGTCGCTCGTTCCCTGGCTGCTGACGGCGGTCCGGATCGGCATTGGCATGGCCCTGGTCGGCGCAGTGGTTGGCGAGATGATTGGCGCCAGCCGCGGCCTGGGCTGGTATGTCAATCACACCAGCGGCGTCTACGACATGACCGGATCGATCACGGCGCTGTTCATCCTCATGTTGCTGGCCATGATCTTCAATGGCGTGCTGGCTTTCATCGAGCGCAAAGTGCTGCACTGGCGCCGCAGCAACGATTCCTGGATGATTAACTGAAGGCTTTGGCTGGCGAGGTAGCGACCCCGCCAGGAGTTCTCAGTCGCGCAGCGGTGTCTTATATTGCGGCCATGAACCGCCGCCTGCCACCATTGAACGCGCTACGGGCCTTCGAGGCAGCCGCCCGCACTGGCAGCTTCACGCTGGCCGCT
>CAXRCQ010000510.1:0-7357 GCA_964228845.1 Blastomonas sp. | reverse complement strand
GCGCGCAGCAGCTTTTCTTCCGGCGTCATCGGACTTTCGCCCTTGGGCGTGATCTTGCCCACCAGGATGTCGCCCGGATGCACTTCCGCACCGATATAGACGATGCCCGCCTCGTCGAGGTTGCGCAGCGCTTCCTCGCCGACATTCGGGATGTCGCGGGTGATGTCCTCGGGGCCGAGCTTCGTATCGCGCGCCATGACCTCGAACTCCTCGATATGGATCGAGGTGAACACGTCATCCTTCACGATGCGTTCGCTGATGAGGATCGAGTCCTCATAGTTATAGCCGTTCCAGGGCATGAACGCGACGAGCGCGTTGCGGCCCAGCGCCAGTTCGCCCAGATCGGTCGACGGTCCGTCGGCGATGATGTCGCCCTCGGCAATCACGTCGCCCACCTTCACCAGCGGACGCTGGTTGATGCAGGTGTTCTGGTTCGAGCGCTGGAACTTCATCAGCGTGTAGATATCGACGCCCGACTTGCCCGAATCCACCGAGCCGGTGGCGCGGATCACGATGCGGGTCGCGTCGACCTGGTCGACGATACCGGCGCGCTTGGCAGCGATCGCGGCGCCCGAATCGCGCGCCACGGTCTCTTCCATGCCGGTGCCGACGAACGGCGCTTCGGCGCGCACCAGCGGCACGGCCTGACGCTGCATGTTCGATCCCATCAGCGCGCGGTTGGCGTCATCGTTTTCCAGGAACGGACTGAGCGATGCCGCGACCGAGACGAGCTGCTTGGGGCTGACGTCCATCAGCGTGATGATGTCGCGCGGCGCCATCAGGAATTCGCCGGCCTGGCGGGCCGAAACGATGTCCTCGGCAAAGCTGCCATCGTCGTTCAGCTCGGCATTCGCCTGCGCGATCGTGTGCTTGGCCTCTTCCATCGCGGAGAGATACACGACCTCGTCGGTCACCTTGCCGTCGATCACCTTGCGGTAGGGGGTCTCGATGAAGCCGTATTTGTTCACGCGGCTGAACGAGGCGAGCGAGTTGATCAGACCGATGTTCGGGCCTTCGGGCGTTTCGATCGGGCAGATACGGCCATAGTGGGTCGGGTGAACGTCGCGGACTTCGAAGCCCGCGCGCTCGCGGGTCAGACCACCCGGGCCAAGCGCCGAGACGCGGCGCTTGTGGGTGACTACAGCGAGCGGGTTGGTCTGGTCCATGAATTGCGACAGCTGCGACGAGCCGAAGAATTCGCGCACCGCAGCGACGGCAGGCTTGGCGTTGATCAGGTCGTTCGGCATGACGGTCGACACGTCGACCGAGCTCATGCGCTCCTTGACCGCGCGCTCCATGCGCAGCAGGCCGACGCGATACTGGTTTTCCAGCAGCTCGCCCACCGAGCGGACGCGGCGGTTGCCGAGATTGTCGATATCGTCGACTTCGCCCTTGCCGTCCTTGAGGTCGACCAGCGTCTTGACGACGGCCAGGATGTCCTCGCGGCGCAGCGTGGTGACGGGGTCCTCGCAATCGAGCTCGAGACGCATGTTGAGCTTCACGCGGCCCACGGCCGAGAGGTCATAGCGCTCGGGGTCGAAGAACAGGCCCTCGAACAGCGCATCGGCGGTCTCGCGCGTCGGCGGCTCGCCGGGGCGCATGACGCGATAGATGGCATCGAGACCCATGTCGCGGCTGTCGGCCTTGTCGGCCTTCATCGTGTTGCGGATCCAGGGCCCTGTGGTGACATGGTCGATGTCGAGCAGCACCAGCTGGTCGATCCCGGCCTTGTCGAGCTTTTCCAGATTCTCGGCGGTGACCTCGTCGCCCGCTTCGATATAGATTTCGCCGGTCTGCTCGTTGATCAGGTCATAGGCGCTGTAACGGCCGAAGATTTCCTCGGTCGGGATCAGCAGGCTGGCCAGGCCATCCTTGGCGGCCTTGGCGGCGGCGCGCGGGGTGATCTTGTCACCCGCCTTGAACGCGACCTCGCCGGTGGCGGCATCGACGATGTCGAACGCCGGCTTCAGCCCGCGCCACTGTTCGGCGACGAACGGAATCTTCCAGCCGCCGGTACCGCGCTCATAGGTCACGGTCTCGTAGAAATGGTCGAGGATTTCCTCGTCGTTGAGGCCCAGCGCATAGAGCAGCGAGGTGACCGGCAGCTTGCGCTTGCGGTCGATACGCACGTTGACGATGTCCTTGGCGTCGAATTCGAAATCGAGCCACGAACCGCGATAGGGGATAACGCGCGCGGCGAAGAGATACTTGCCCGACGAATGGGTCTTGCCGCGGTCGTGATCGAACAGCACGCCCGGCGAGCGGTGCATCTGGCTGACGATCACGCGCTCGGTGCCGTTGATCACGAACGTGCCGTTCGCGGTCATCAGCGGCATGTCGCCCATGTACACGTCCTGCTCCTTGATATCGAGCACGGAGCGGCTTTCGGTCTCGGCATCGACCTCGAACCCGATCAGGCGCAGCGTCACCTTCATCGGCGCCGCATAGGTGATGCCGCGCTGACGGCATTCCTCGACATCGTATTTGGGCGATTCGAGTTCATAGTGCACGAAATCGAGCTCGGCGGTTCCGGCGAAGTCGCGGATCGGGAAAACGCTGCGCAGCGTCTTTTCGAGACCCTAAACATAACCGATCGAGGGATCCGAACGCAGGAACTGTTCGTAGCTCTCGCGCTGGACCTCGATGAGGTTCGGCATTTCGCTGACTTCGTGGATGTCACCGAAGATCTTGCGGATACGCTTCATCGGGGTCGGCTTGGTGGCGGCCGATGCTCGTGCGGAAGTTGCCATAAACGTGTCTTCGCCTTTTCGTGTCTGTCGATTCGGGGCGCACAAAGACGCCAAAAGGCCGCAAGCTCATGAGAACCCCATGAACCGCAGCCTATCGCGTCAGATTATCCCTGAAGCTTCCTTCGTTCGGCAGGTCCGCGCAAACCTGTCATGTCTCGAAGCGTCCGGTGTTGGAGCGCGATATAAGCAACGCTGTTGGACTTGTCAAACCGCTGCCTGCGCCGTTTGCGACGGATGACAGCGCCCTGCCCCGCGCGCTATGCAGGGCGCCATGACACGCTATCAGCGCCACCACTGGCTGCTCGCCGCCGCCCTCGCAGGGCTGGCGGGCTTTGTCGATGCGATCGGCTTTCTGGAGACCGGCGGCTTCTTTACCGCCTTCATGTCGGGCAATTCGACCCGCATGGCGGTGGGCGCGGTGGGCGACGGACGAGCCGCAGGCATAGCGGCGGCGATGATCGCAAGCTTCGTCGCGGGCGTCACATTGGGCGCGGTGATCGGCAACCGCTGCAGCACCCGTGCGCGCCTTCCGGTGACGGTGGCACTCGTCGCCGCACTGCTGGCGCTGGCTGCGGGCCTCGCCATGGCCGGGATGACGATAGCCGCGATCGGCTGCACCCTGCTCGCCATGGGCGCGGAGAATACCGCGTTCCAGCGCGAGGGGCAGGTGAGCATCGGCCTGACCTATATGACGGGCACTCTGGTCAAGCTCGGCCAGGCGCTGGCGCGAGTGCATCAGCGCGAGCATCGCGGCGAATGGCTTCCCTATCTGCTGCTCTGGGCGGGATTGGTGACGGGCGCACTGCTCGGCGCATCCGCTTTCCAGCACTTGGGGCTGGCCGCCTTGTGGGTGTCGGCCGGGCTGGGGCTGGCGCTGGCAGGCATCGCGACCCTGCCCCGGTTCGCGATGGAATAGCCGCAGATCAGGACAGGATTGCAGACCCATTTTGGCGTCCTGGCGGTGCCCTAAGTCATTTCAACGGCAAAATGCGGCGACGGGCTGAACGCTTTTGCCGTTGCCGAGCGTTGCCGCCTCACCATGACACACCTATCGCACCCCATTCGCCCGGCAAGGGCCGCGATTGCCGCCGTTCTTGCCCTGACCGCAACCCCGCTGATGGCGCAGGACCTGGCGCCCGTCGCGCCGCCCCCGGGGGCACCGGCCCTGCCTCAGGCGCAGCCGGCCCAGCCCTCGGTACCGACGACCGCGCTTCCCGGGACGCCCATGGCAACCGAAGCCAGCCAGGCACCCACCGTCCAGGCGCAGCCGCCTGCCGCCTCGCTGCCCGGAACGCCGCTCGCCAGCCCGGTTGCCCCGCCGGCAGTAACCGATATGCCGGTGGTGAACGTCGCCCCGCAGCCGTCTGCCGACGCTGCGCCTAGCCCCGCGTCGGCGACCGCCCGGGCTGAACGATCCGCCCCCGCACCGCGTACGACAAGCGCTGAACCGACCCCGGCACCTGCCAGCCAAGAGCAAGCGCCCGAAGCATTTGCCGAAGCGGTGACCGGAGAGGATGTTGCCGCGCTGCCGCCGCTGCCCAGCGGTCAGCCCCTGGCCGAAGCGCCGTCGGCGGAAGTGACCGCCGCCCCCGCTCCCCCCGCCGATCAGGGCGATGGCGAGATCTGGGGCTGGATGGCCGCCTTGCTCGCGGCCCTGGGCATCGGTGGCGGCGCGATCGCGCTGCGTCGCACCCGGACGCGCAAGAGCGCCGCGATGATGACCGAAGCGCGCGCATCGGATGCCGAATATGACCGCCGCCTTGCTTCGCCGCGCGCACGTCCGCTGGCGGCAAACCCCACCGCCGTTGCGCCCGCAGCGGTCAGCTTTACGCAGCCGGTGACCTATCCCGCGCCCGCACGGCCCGTCGCACGCACGGTCCATCCGGACAGCTCGATCGACCATCGCCGTCTCGAGGCGCTGATTGCGCAGCGCCCGAACCGCGACAATCCGTTCAAGACCCGGGCCAACCGCAAGCGCCGCGCGCTGTTTCTCATGCGCAACGGCTATGGCCTGCAGAGCGCAGCCTGATAATCAAAACGGAACGACAATTTGCGCATTCGGGGAGGCGGCCAACCGCCTCCCCTTTTTTAGGCTTAGGCCGAACGGTAGCGCGCCAGCCAGTGCGCATAGGGCGCGGGCAGCGTCCAGCTGGCATTGTCGACGCCGAGCTCGCGCGCGGCCTGATAGGGCCAGTGCGGATTTTCAAGCAGCGGGCGGCCCATCATCACCAGATCGACATCGCCATCGGCGACCATGCGGTTGGCGTTCTCGGACGTACCGATATACCAGCTGGTGGCATTGGGCAGACCCGCCTCCTCGCGCACCCGGCGCGCGATCGGCGCCATGAACGCCGGCCCCCAGGGGATCTGCGCGGCGGGCGTCGAAAAGCCGATGCTGACATCGATGAAGTCGAGCCCGCGCACCTTCATCTCTCCGACCAGCGCGATCGATTCCTTCAGCGTCTCGTCGTCCTGCCCGTCATATTCGAGCACGCCGAAACGCGCGGACAGCGGCAGATGTTCGGGCCATACCGCGCGCACCGCCTCGAGCGTTTCGAGCAGGAAGCGGCCGCGATTTTCGGCGCTGCCGCCATATTGATCGGTGCGCTCGTTCGAGTGGCGCGACCAGAAGCTCTGCGCCAGATAGCCATGCGCGAAGTGCAGCATCAGCCATTCGAACCCGGCATCGCGTGCGCGGATCGCCGCAGCGACGAAATCGGCCTTCACCCGCTCGATATCGTCCAGCGTCATTGCGCGTGGGGTGCGGCTGAGGCCACCGCCGAACGCAATGGCAGACGGCGCGATCGGCTCCCAGCCGCGCGGATCGCCCTCGGCGATATGGTCATCGCCCTCCCAAGGCTTGTTGGCGCTGGCCTTGCGCCCGGCATGCGCGATCTGGATGCCGGGGACCGCGCCCGCCGCCTTGATCTCGGCGACGATCGGCGCGAGCGCATCGCGCTGCGCGTCGTTCCACAGGCCGAGGCACGCCGGGGTGATCCGGCCTTCGGGCGACACGCCCGAGGCCTCGACCACCACCAGCCCCGCGCCGCCGCGCGCGAACGAGACGAGATGCGAGCGGTGCCAGTCGTTGGCGAGTCCATCGGTCGCGGAATACTGGCACATCGGCGAGACCGCGATGCGGTTGCGCAGCGTCACCGACTTGAGCGTGAACGGGGTGAACAGCGGGGCGTCAGTGCCGGGGTTCGGATTGGTCATAAGGGGAATGTCCTTGGCTTGGGGATGTTTGATAGTTCGTATATAATCGAACTAGAGGAATTACAAGCCCGGCCTGCTATATGGGTGCGCATGAGGAATTATGCGCATCCCGATCTTGCCGACGTCACCATCGAGCACGCGCTGCACGCGCTGAGCGATCCGGTCCGGCTCGACATCGTCCGCCAGCTCGACCGCGCGGGCGAAGCAAGCTGCGCCGCGCTCGACGGCGGCCGCCCGAAATCGAGCATGTCCCACCATTTCCGCGTCCTGCGCTCCGCCGGGCTGGTACACACGCGCATCGCCGGGGTGCAGCACATGAACACGCTGCGCCGCGAGGAGGTGGACAAAAGGTTTCCGGGGCTGCTCGATGCGGTGCTGGGGGTGATGGGTTAGGGGAGCAATACTCAGGTGGTTTGGGCGTGCGCAACTAGCTGCTAATAGGTGAAGAACCGACGTCAGGGCTTTCCCCAGTAGGATTTGAAATCGGGGTGGTCGCAAAACAGCGTCTCGAAGCTCGGCTCCAATATCCCGAGAATATGAACCTCATATTCTCCGAGCGCAGGCCAGGCCTGTATCGATATTGCCCGGCTGATCAACGGCACACCATCGTGCACCACTGTCCGGAGACCGCGCCCACGATCCTCGATGTAATCGCCATCAACGACATTCGCATGCCGCTCGACATCATAGGCTGACAATGGTTTGAATTTGGCCATTGCAACGCCCATCGGGGGGTCTAGCGCGAAGATCTCAGCCTCGCCGATTGGGGTATCTGCTTCGTAAATCGTCACCTTCATGGCTGCGTTATGCATCATCACGCCAAGGCCGGAAATGGCGTCGCTGGGAGAATGGCAAGCTTTTCGCTCGTTGGCCAATGCCGCCACCTCCCCCGCTCAGCCTGAGCCTGCCGAAGGCCCCGCTATATGCCTGCGTGGGCGTGGGTCCTTCGACTTCGCGGGCTTAAGCCCACTGCTCAGAGCCTGGCCTGAACTCGTTTCAGGGATGCGCGGGGGTGGTTGGGGTGTGTGCCCTTCCCCGCTCGCCTGCGGAGGCAGGCATCCATCTCCAACCCTCCGCACCCGGCGCAACGCTCGGGAGATAGGCCCCTGCCTTCGCAGGGGAGCGGTTCTGTGGCGGGCGGGTTTGCGCGGTTGGCGTTATCTCTTCGCGGCTTCGCGTCTTCGCGTGAAACCCCGTTTTGCAAGCGAAGGTGCGAAGGGGTTAGACAGAGCCGAAGGGGTTAGGGGTGGGTCGGCGGCTCGTTTGTCGCGGTCGATGGCGCGCTGCGCGCGCTTACCCACCCCCTGGCCCTCGCTTTCAGGGAGGGGAGTTAGATGGTGCGCTGGCGGGAGGGGAGATGAAGCCCTCTCCCCTTCAGGGGGGAGGGTTGG
>CAXRCQ010000509.1:0-8456 GCA_964228845.1 Blastomonas sp. | reverse complement strand
GGTGTGGATGAGCCATGGCGACAAGGTTACTGCACTGGCGCCCGGCTTCCGCTCCGTGGCCTCCTCGCCCGGCGCGCCCTACGCGGTCATCGCCGATGACGAGCGCTGCTTCTATGCGATGCAGTTCCACCCCGAAGTGGTGCACACGCCCGACGGTGCCAAGCTGATCGCGAATTTCGTGCGCCATGTCTGCGGTTGTCGCGGCGACTGGTCGATGGCCGAGTTCAAGGCCGCCAAGATCGCCGAAATCCGCGAACAGGTGGGTTCGTCGCGGGTCATCTGCGGCCTTTCCGGCGGGGTCGACAGTGCGGTCGCCGCCGTGCTGATCCACGAGGCGATCGGCGACCAACTGACCTGCGTGTTCGTCGACCATGGCCTGATGCGCATGGGCGAGGCCGACCAGGTGGTGAGCCTGTTCAAGGGCCATTACAATATCCCACTGGTGCATGTGCAGGCCGAAGCATTGTTCCTGGGCGGGCTGGCGGGCGTCACCGATCCCGAACAGAAGCGCAAGTTCATCGGCAAGACGTTCATCGACGTGTTCGAGAGCGAGGCACGCAAGATCGGCGGCGCGGAGTTCCTGGCGCAGGGCACGCTCTATCCCGATGTGATCGAGAGCGTCTCCTTCACCGGCGGGCCTTCGGTCACGATCAAGAGCCACCATAATGTCGGCGGCCTGCCCGAGCGCATGAACATGAAGCTCGTCGAGCCCTTGCGCGAGCTGTTCAAGGACGAGGTGCGCGCGCTGGGTCGCGAACTCGGCCTGCCCGATGTCTTCGTCGGACGCCATCCGTTCCCCGGCCCCGGCCTCGCCATCCGCATCCCCGGCGAGGTGACGCGCGAGCGCTGCGACATCCTGCGCAAGGCCGATGCGATCTATCTCGACGAGATCCGCAATGCCGGGCTGTACGATGCCATCTGGCAGGCCTTTGCCGTGCTGCTGCCGGTCAAGACCGTGGGCGTGATGGGCGACGGCCGCACCTATGACAGCGTCTGCGCGCTGCGCGCCGTCACCAGCACCGACGGCATGACCGCCGATATCTACCCGTTCGACTCCAGCTTCCTGCAGCGCACCGCGACGCGCATCATCAACGAGGTCAAGGGCATCAACCGCGTCGTCTATGACTATACGTCGAAGCCGCCCGGCACGATCGAGTGGGAATGATCCATCTGCGGATCATCGCACGCGCTTGACGAACACCTGATTGTCGCGCCGCTCGGTAGCGAACCGGTTCGAAGCCTCGAACAGGTCGACCAGCCGCTTGTACCCATGGTTGCGCACATCGAAGCTGGACCGGTTGCCTGCGATATTGCCGACTTCGCTGAGTGATGCAAAGCCGCGTTCGTCGCGCTTGCTGGCCTGATAGGCATCGATCAGCAGCTTGATGACATCGGGTTCGGCATGACCTTCGGACCTGTTGTCCTTGTCGTCGCGACCCTTTGCAGGTGCAGCCTGATCCTTGCTTTCGACCTCCTGCGCCTTGATCAGGGCGTTGACATCGATGAACCGGCTGCAGGCTTCCTTGAACGCTTCCGGCGTCCGGTCGCTGCCGAAGCCGTAGACCGGCAGCCCGTCCTGCCGGATGCGTTGCGCGAGCGGCATGAAATCGCTGTCCGAGCTCATGATCCCGAAGCCATCGACCCGGCCACGAAACAGCAGGTCCATCGCATCGATGGTCATCTTCATGTCGGTGGCGTTCTTGCCCTTGGTCAGATCGAACTGCTGCTGCGGTTCGATGCCGAACTTGTGGACGATATCCGCCCAGCCTTTCAACGCGGGCTTGCGCCAATTGGCATAGGCGCGGCGGATATTGACGGTGCCCAGTTCAGCCAGCACCGTCAGGACGGGGTCTATGCCGGCCGGGCTGGCATTGTCCGCGTCGATCAGCAGGGCGATATTGGGGTGTGTTTCCTTGGCCATGACCGACGGTGGCCTCTGCCGCGCTCAAATGCAACGGGTCACGGCACCAGCCATTGGCCCAGCCATGTACCGTCCGGCTGCAAGCGGAAGAGCGCGCGGCGATGGCCCGTGTGCGCGAGGTGGAGGAATTCGATCGTGTCGATACTCGCCAGCAGCACCGCGAAATTGGCGCGGCCGGGGGCGACTTCTGCATCGTCCTCGGGCTTGCGGCCTTCGATATCGGCGGGAAGGCCCGATACCGGGTTATCCGAGAACGTGCCCGGTGCGGGATCGGCGAGATAGCAGCGGCGCGCGAACAGTGTCGCATCGTGCCAGGCCTTGTCCGCCGTTTCGCCGTCCGCCTCTATCCGCCCGGTACCGGAGAGGCGGAACTGGCGCTTCGCTCCCGGATCGTAGGCGAGCACCGAAATCGGCGCGCCATCGCCCAGCTCATCGACTTTCGCCGCTCTGGCATCGGTGTGAAAGCGCAGCGTTGCCGTTGCCGGATCGAGAGCGCGCAGCACCATCACGCGCTGGCTCGGTACGCCGTCGTTGCGGACGGTACCGACCACCGGCGTGTGCATGGCGCTGCGACGGTCCTTGCTGGCGCGGCCGAGCCTGCGGAAGATATCGGCGCGCACCGCGTCCAGATCGTCGATCACATCATCCAGCGAATTCATTGCAGCGCCTCTCCTTCATGCGACAAGCCGATCTAGTCCGCGCCCAAGCTTTTACCAGTGGAAGTGCGCTGCCCCCTGCGCTAAAGCGCGCAGCATGAACGAGATCACGCCCATCGAGACGCCCGAGGGCCGCCCGGCCCGTGTCCGCAAGCCCGACTGGATCCGCGTCCGCGCGCCCACCAGCAAGGGCTTCAACGAAACACGCAAGCTGATGCGCGATCTCAATCTCAACACCGTGTGCGAAGAGGCGGCCTGCCCCAATATCGGCGAGTGCTGGACCAAGAAGCACGCCACGGTCATGATCCTCGGCGATGTCTGCACCCGCGCCTGTGCCTTTTGCAACGTCAAGACGGGCATGCCGCGCAAGGTCGACACGAGCGAGCCGCAGCATGTCGCCGATGCGGCCGCTGCGATGGGGCTCGAGCATATCGTGATCACCTCGGTCGATCGCGACGACCTCGCCGATGGCGGCGCGAGCCAGTTCGTCAAGGTGATCGAGGCGCTGCGCCGCACCACGCCGAGCACCACGATCGAGATACTGACCCCCGATTTCCGCAACAAGCACCAGGCGGCGGTCGAGGCGATCGTCGCCGCGCGGCCCGATGTGTACAACCACAATCTGGAGACCGTGCCCCGGCTCTATCCCACCATCCGCCCTGGCGCGCGCTATTATGCATCGCTTCGCCTGCTCGAGATGGTCAAGCGGCTCGATCCGTCGATCTTCACCAAGTCGGGTGTCATGCTGGGCCTGGGCGAGGAACGGCTCGAGGTGCACCAGGTGATGGATGACATGCGCTCGGCCGATGTCGACTTCCTCACCATGGGCCAGTATCTGCAGCCGACGCCGCGCCACGCCAAGGTGATCGACTTCGTGACGCCCAAGGCGTTCGACGCCTATGCTGCCATCGCCCGCGCCAAGGGCTTTCTGCAGGTTGCATCGAGCCCGCTCACCCGCTCCAGCTATCATGCCGGCGAGGATTTCGCCGAAATGCGCGCGGCGCGCGAGGCGAAGCTGGCGAAACAGGCGGCGCGCTGAGGCGACCATGCCCTCGCACCGCGAAACACGGCATCTGCCCTTCCGGCCCGACCAGATGTACGATCTGGTCGCGGATGTGGCGCGCTATGCCGAGTTTCTGCCCTGGGTGATCGCGACCCGCGTCAAGTCTGACAGTCCGCACGAGATGGTCGCGGACATGGTCGTCGGCTTCAAGCAATTGCGCGAGAAATTCACCTCGCGCGTGCGCAAGCAGCCGGGCGAGAGGATCGAGGTCGAGTATCTCGACGGGCCGCTGAAGAACCTGGAAAATGTCTGGCAGTTCGCCAGCGACGGGGAGGGCGGCTGCACCGTCGATTTCTACGTCTCGTTCAACTTCAAGAACCGGCTGTTCGAGTCGCTCGCCGGCCAATATTTCGACCGCGCCTTCCGCAAGATGGTGAGCGCGTTCGAGACCCGCGCGGCAGAGCTTTACGGCAGCAGCAGCTCCAGCGCGACCATCGCCGCCTCCTGACGAATTTCGGAGCGGCTGAGCGAGGGATCGAAGTTCTTCTGCTCGGCGCTGATGTCATTCTCGTTCTGGCCCCGCAGCGCGCAGGCGAAGACCACCGTGCCCACCGGCTTGCTCTCCGTTCCACCGCCAGGACCTGCAATGCCGGTGATCGCGACAGCGACATCGGCGTCCGAATGCTTGAGCGCGCCGCGCGCCATGCCCCAGGCGACCGCGACCGAAACCGCACCGAAAGTATCGATCAGCTCCGCGCTGACGCCAAGCGACTCGATCTTGGCCTCGTTGGAATAGGTGACGAAGCCACGTTCCAGCACTTCGGAGCTGCCGGGAATTTCGGTGATCGCCGCGCAGACCAGACCGCCAGTGCAGCTTTCGGCCAGCACGACCTTGCGTCCGGCTGCCGCATTTTCCGCTACCACGCGCGCGGCAAGATCGGTCAGCCCCGTGGGGAAGAGGCTGGTCATTGTTTCGGGCCTTCGCAGAGCGTGAACGGGTTGGCCTTGGCCTGACCGGGCTTCTTGCTCTTTTCACCAATCTTCAGAAAGGCCACCAGCAGCTTGCCGACATTTTCAGGGGGAAGCGGTTCGAGCGCCGTGTAGAATTCATCGACCGTCCCGCAATCCTCCGGCTTGATCTCCTGCTCGACCAGCGCACTGATCGTCGCAAGCAGCAGCGGTCGCACGACATCGGGGCTGGTTCCCTGCGGCAGGGGCAGCTCGAACGCAGACAGGAAGGCGCGACCGGCCTGCGGCCAGGCCCTGTCGGCAGCGGGCTGATAGACTTGCGAGATGCGGACCGACGCGTTGCGCAGCGCAGAGCGCGCCGGCAGGTGCGGTGCGCAGGCCTTCTGCGCGCTGGCGAGCGCGTCGGGAAGCGCGCTGACCGCGACCGATTCCGCTTCGGCAGGGGTGAGGCACTTGCCCGCTTGCGCCGCCTGGACAGTCTGGCTGGTCATGGTGCCGATCACGGCAAGCGTGGTCAGTGATTGCATTACGCGAAGCGAACCGATCATGCGCTGGCATCCTGTGCTGAAAGGGAGAGATAAGGGGCGAGAACCGTGGCCACGGCCTGCGCGGCAATGCCTTCGCCACGGCCGGTAAAGCCAAGCCGCTCGGTGGTGGTGGCCTTGACCCCGACCTGATCGGGGTGGACACCCAGAATATCGGCGATCCTTTGCTGGATGGCAGGCTTGTGCGGGCCGATCTTGGGGGCTTCGCAGATGATGGTGAGGTCGATATTGGCGATCTCTGCACCCTTCGCGCGCACCAGCGAGGCAGCGTGCGCGAGGAAGCGCGCTGAATCGGCACCGCGCCATTGCGGATCGCTCGGCGGAAAATGCTCGCCGATGTCGCCCAGCGCCATGGAACCGAGCAATGCGTCGGTGATGGCATGGAGCGCCACATCGGCATCGCTATGCCCGACAAGGCCTCGATCGTGCGCGATCTTGATCCCGCCGAGCCACAAGTCCTCGCCAGCACCGAGCCGGTGCACATCGTAACCCATGCCGGTACGCGACATGGTGGCGGGACGAGTCGAATTCATCGCGAAATCCTCGGCAAAGGTGATCTTCTTCAGCGCCTCATCGCCTTCGACCAGCGCCACGTCCAGTCCGGCGGCGCGGGCGATCTGGCTGTCGTCGGTGGCTATGACGCCCTCGGGCCAGGCGAGGTGCGCCGCGAGGATCGCGTCGAACTGGAACGCCTGCGGGGTCTGGATTCGCCACAGCGCGGCGCGATCGACAGCCGCCTGCATCAGCCCGGCCTCGCCGCGCGCCAGGCTGTCGATCACCGGCAGTACCGGAACGGCGCCGGGGTACGCGTCCAGCGCCTGATCGAGCCGGTCCAGCACTGCAGCGGACAGATGCGGCCGCGCGGCATCGTGGATGAACACATGGCCTGCGCCGCCACTTGCAGCGATGGCCAGCAGGCCCAGCCGCACGGAGTCGCTGCGCTCGGCACCGCCCGTCACCAGATCGACGCATTCGCTATCCGCCAGCGCTGCCCGCGCCTGCGCAAGCTGGCCTTCGCCAATGACCACCGTGACCGTGCAGGCCTTATCCCAGCCAAGAAAGGCTTCGACACTGTGCCTGAGCAACGGCTTGCCCTGATGCAGCGCAAATTGCTTGGGGACATCGCCACCCGCGCGCAGCCCCTTGCCCGCCGCGACGATCAGCGCGGTGCGGCGGAGGGCCGGCTGGCCGGGAAGGGACGATATGTCGCTCATCGGGCAGGGCGCATAGACCAAGTGCCGCTTGCTCGCCAGCGGCTTTGCGATTATGTGCGCTGCCTAAATATTAGGCATCAGATCCCCATGACCCACAAACCCGCTCTCAAGCCGATCCAGATCGGCCCGCTCCAGATCGACGAACCGGTGCTGCTCGCGCCGATGACCGGCGTGACCGACATGCCCTTCCGTACGTTGGTGCGCCGCTATGGTTCGGGCCTCAACGTCACCGAGATGATCGCCAGCCAGGCGATGATCCGCGAAACGCGCCAGTCGCTGCAAAAGGCCGCCTGGCACCCGGTCGAGGAACCTGTGTCGATGCAGCTTGCGGGCTGCGGTCCGTACGAAATGGCCGAAGCTGCCAAGCTCAACGAGGATCGCGGCGCGGCGATCATCGACATCAACATGGGCTGTCCGGTCAAGAAGGTGGTCAATGGCGATGCCGGATCGGCGCTGATGCGCGACCTGCCGCTGGCGGCGAAGCTCATCGAGGCCACGGTCAACGCGGTCAAGGTGCCGGTGACGGTCAAGATGCGCATGGGCTGGTGCCATGACAGCCTCAACGCCCCCGAACTCGCGCGCATCGCCGAGGATCTGGGCGCGAAGATGATCACCGTGCACGGCCGCACGCGCAACCAGATGTACAAGGGCAGCGCCGACTGGGCTTTCGTGGCCAGCGTCAAGGCGGCAGTAAAGCTGCCCGTGATCGTCAATGGCGATATCTGCAGCATCGACGATGCGCGCAAGGCGCTGGAACTGAGCGGCGCGGACGGCGTGATGATCGGGCGCGGTGCCTATGGCAAGCCCTGGCTGCTGGGTCAGGTAATGCATGCGCTGCGCACCGGCGAGACATTGCCCGATCCCGATCTGGACGAGCAATATGGCGTGATCGTCGAGCATTATCATGCGATGCTCGAGCATTATGGCACCGAGACGGGCGTCAAGATGGCGCGCAAGCATCTGGGCTGGTACACCAAGGGCCTTCCCGGCTCGGCGGACTTGCGCAACAAGATGAACACGCTCGACAATCCGGATCAGGTTCTGGGCATGCTCGGCGAATTCTATCGCCCCTGGCTGCGCCGCGCCGCCGCCTGATGGAGCCGCCTACCGGTCTGGCGCCGGACGCCGCCGCGCAGCTGCAGAGCCTGCCGATGGCGGTGGTGATGCTGCATGCCGACCGGACCATCGCTGCAGCCAATGCGGCGGCGGAAAACATGCTCGAGCAGAGCGCGCGCCGGCTGATCGGTCGACCGCTTTCCGAGTTTCTGCAATTCGACGATGCCCGGATCGGCGTGGCGCTCAACCAGCCCGATACCAATCTGGCGGCACACGGGATGCGGGTGCGCATCGGCCGCACCAGCGTCCGCAAGGTCGATATCTCGCTGAGCCCGGTGGGGCAGGGTGAGGGCTGGCAGCTTCTGGTTCTCAACGATTCGGGTGCGGGTTCGCCGCTGTTCGATAGCGAGGCCGGAACCGAAGGCTTTGCCGTGCGCGGACCCGACATATTGGCGCACGAGATCAAGAATCCGCTCGCCGCGATCAAGGGCGCGGCGCAACTGATCGAACGCCAGCTCGACGGGGCAGGACGAAGGCTTTCCGGTCTGATCACGGCAGAGGTCGATCGTATCGCGCTGCTCATCGATCAGATGCAGTCGCTCACCCGCCGAACCGCCGCGCCGATGAAGCCGTGCAACATCTATGAACCGCTCGGCCGCGTGCGCGAGATCGTCGAGACCGCGCACCCTGATACGGTGCGCTTTGTCGAACGGTTCGATCCCTCGATCCCGCCGGTGCTCGCCGATGCCGACAATCTCGTGCAGATACTGCTCAATCTGATCACCAATGCCCGCGAGGCGATGGAGGGGCAGGGCGACGCGTGCATCACGCTGACCACCAAGTTCGTCAGTGGCGTGCGGCTGCGCCTTTCGCGCGACGATCGCTATATCCGGCTGCCTGTCGAAATTCGCGTTACTGACAATGGCCCGGGGATCGACTTGGACATTGCCGAGGACATTTTCTCGCCCTTCGTCACCACCAAGAAGACCGGCCAGGGACTGGGTCTCGCGCTGGTGCAGAATCTGGTACGCGACATGAACGGGCGGATCGTCCATGACCGGGATGCCGCAGCGGGGCTCACGCATTTTCGTC
>CAXRCQ010000508.1:0-9099 GCA_964228845.1 Blastomonas sp. | reverse complement strand
CATCGCAAAGCGCCTCAAAAATGCTGGCAAACCCAACAAGCTCGCCCTCAACGCCCTCATGCGAAAGCTCATCGTTACCCTCAACGCCATCGCCAAGCACAACACTCCATATCGCGATGCATGAACACAGTTGCTCAGGCTGAGCGGAGGTGGTACGGATTCTACGACGCCGAGGAAAAAACCCGCCGTTCAGCAAACGCGCATAGAAACAACGATACATTTATCTTTTGAACGCCTACAGTGTGAATATGAAGGCACAATGGAGAGTATGGCTGGGTGTTGTTTTGCTAATGACGGGTTTCGCCTTACGCGAGCTTGTTCATGCTGAAGCCTCCCATCAGCGGATCTTGGAAGCCGCTTCTCGACTATCATCGGCCGATCCCAACGGGCCACCAGCATGTGTATTCGATTGCTCCTACAGGCTTGTAGGTGAAACGGCGTTGCTGGGTTGGTTTGCCGTCGGCTTGATGGTCGTGGGCGGTAGCTTGCTCGTTTGGTCCTCGATAAGGAAGAAAAGCCTCTAGTGGGTGGCGCATTCCTTATCTGAATTTACCTCCTATGACCCGCCAACTCGATAGCCCAGACTACCGTCCAAAACCAACCCCTCACCTCTTCTCCATCGCCAACCGGCTCATCAGGATCGCCGCGCGTTTCGCCTGGCGCTTGATGCTCGGCAGGTCGACGGTTTCGCCCGGAGCATGCGCGCCGTCACCCGCCGGGCCCATGCCGACCAGTCCGTCGACATAGCGCGCGACGAACGAGATATCGCCTGCGCCGCGCTTGAGCGGATCGAGTTCGGCCATCTGCTCGAGACCGAGGTCCGCGTTGATGACGTTGAGTTTCTTCAGAAGCGCGCGGTTGCCTTCGGTCGGGGCCATCGGGGGATAGCCCTGTTCGAAGATGATCTCGGCGCTCGTTCCCGGCAGATGCTGCGCAACGATCGCCTGCATCTTGGCCTTCACCCGCTCGGACTGTTCGTCGCTCAGCGTGCGGAAATCGCCGCGCGCGATCGCCTGGGCGGGGATGATGTTGGTCTTGCCCGCCGCCTGCGCGCGGACCAGATCGGTATCGAGCTGCGCGACCGATCCGCCCGCGATCAGGCCGACATTGAAGGTCAGCTTGTCCTCGGGCAGCTCGTCATGGAACTGGTCGATGATCCGCGCGAGCTCGTAGATCGCGCCATGGCCCGCGCTCGCTGAGAAGATGCCCGAGCTGTGCCCTTCCTTGCCGGTGGCGTTGACCTGCCAGCTGTACGACGAGCGCCGCGCGATCGAACCCATGTCCTTGCCGTCGACCTGGGACAGTCCCTCGAAATCAAGCGCGACATCGGCCCATTGGCCCCATTTGACCAGGTCCGCGCGCGCGATGTCGATCGGGTCGCCCGCATCCTCCTCGTCGCCGGTCAGCACGATGGTGATGGTCGCGGCGGACAAGGTGCCCGCCTTCTGCATCGCGTCGAGCGCCGCGAACATGGTGATGACGCCGCCCTTGTTGTCCTCGATCCCCGGCCCTTCGAGCGTGTCGGCATCGATGCGGCGGACATTCTGGAACGGCGAATCGGGTTCGAACACCGTGTCGAGATGGCCGATCAGCAGCATCTTGGTGCTGCCCGGCCGCCCAGTGCGCGTCGCGATCAGGTGGCCGGCGCGCTTGGCGGCGCTCTGGTCGACCCATTCGACCTTGAAGCCCAGCTTCTCGAGCTCGGGCGTGACCATTTCGGCGACCTTCTTGACGCCGGGGATATTGCGGCTGCCGCTGTTCTGCCGGGTGATCGCCTCGAGCACGCCGATCCAGCGGTCATGGTCCTGGTCCACCGCCGCGACCATCTTCGCCTCTTGGGGCGACAGCTTGGCGAGGGCGGGCGTGGCAACGACGGCCAGCGCAGTGGCAGCGGCGAGAGCGAAAGTCCGGAATGTCATCAAATACCCCTTAACCTATGTCGAATTCGCGCACGCCGCGCTTCTGGCGGATCGCCTCCACCCGGTCGCGCAGCTCGGCGCGGATGGCGCGCGCGTCGCGCACATTGGTCACCTCGATCATCGTGCGCGGATGCGGCGAAGCCGAGGCCACGCGCCCGGTCGAATCCGACGAACTGATGCAGATGGTGCCATTGTCGAACATCTGCTGGATGATCGAGAATTCGACCTTCACGTCCTTGATGCGATACAACTCGATCTCTTCCTCGCTGCGCATCAGGATGCCGCGCCGCATGAACAGCCGCTGGTCGTCGATCCAGAACAGGCTTGCGCGGTTCTCGATCGCGTTCCAGCCGATCCATGCGCCCAGCACCACCGCCAGCACCGCACCGGTCTGCCAGCCATAGCCTGCATAGATGCCGCCCGCGAGCACCGCCAGCGCGACGCCCAGGATCAGCCAGCCGGTGCCCGACTGGAACAGCCAGGCAAAGGTCGACGATCGGAACTCGATGCGCGGTACGCCCTCCATCCGGCGCACGGCGCTGCGCGCTTCGATCGGGCGGTGTTCGATAATGTCATGCGGGTCCATGGCGCGTCCTTCCCCTGAACGCCAAGGTCTTAACCGGCCAATCGGCGGCGGTAAACGGGATTACACATCAACACCGCGAAAGCTGCTCGTCGAAGCCGAAAGTGCGCCCGTCGAAGCTGCGGCGCATTGCAGATACGATTGGACGCAGAGGACGACTACGGGTGTAGTTGAAGAGCTGTGACAATCGGGCGGCATCCGGCAAAGGCAGGGGAAATTTCGTGAAAATCCGGTATCTTGCTTCCGTGGCGGCAATCGCCCTGGCGGGTCTGCCCGCCATCGCCTGGGCGCAGGAGGCCGCGCCCGCCGCACCCGCTCCCGCAGGCCAGACGACCACCCCGCTGCGCAGCTTCGACCCCGCCTATTTCGCGCAGTTCGCGCCGCGCACCGCGCTCGACATGGTGCGCCAGATTCCCGGCTTCTCGATCGCCGAGGGCGAGGACCGGCGCGGCCTCGGCCAGGTGTCGAGCAACGTGCTGATCAACGGCGAGCGCTTTTCGGGCAAGAGCAACGATGTCGTGTCCGAGCTCGGGCGGATCGGCGCGGCCAATGTCATCCGCATCGAGCTGATCGACGGTGCGACGCTCAACCTGCCGGGGCTGACCGGCCAGGTGGTCAATATCGTCAGCAAGGTCGACAGCCTCACCGGCCAGTTTCGCTGGAGCCCGCGCGTACGCTTCCGCCGCACCGATCCGCAGGTGCTGAACGGCGAGGTGTCGGTGAGCGGCAAGGCGGGGAAGATCGCCTATACGCTAAGTCTGGCCAATAACAGCTTTCGCAACGGCAATGCCGGGACCGAGCGCGTGCTCGATGTGGCGGGCAATGTCACAGACCGGCGCTATGAGGAGCTGTACGTCAATGGCGACGAGCCCCGGATCGCGGCGGGGATCAAATATACCGGCGACAGCGGTCAGATCGGCAATCTCAACCTCGCCTATCAGCGGCGCTGGGTGCGGATCACCGAGGATTCGGACGGCGAGGTTGTGCGCGACCGCGATTATCTGGAGACCGAGAAGGAGTATAATTACGAGATCGGCGGCGATTATCTGATCCCGCTCTGGGGCGGCAATCTGAAACTGATCGGCCTGCGCCGGTTCGAGCACAGCCCGTTCTTCACGCGCATCTTTCTCGATTTCGAGGACCGCCGCCCGCGCGAGGGCAACAGCCTTGCGACCCGGATCGACGAGACCGAGACGATCGCGCGCGCCGAATATGGCTGGAAGGCGGGCAAGGCCGACTGGCAGTTCAGCCTGGAAGGCGCGATCAACAAGCTCGACACCGATGCCGAGCTCAAGCTGCTCGACACTGCAGGCCAGTTCAACCCGGTGCCGCTGCCGGGATCGGACGCCACGGTCGAGGAAAAGCGCGCCGAGATCGGCCTCAGCTATGGCCGCCCGCTATCATCCAACCTGACGCTGCAGACCTCGATCGGCGGCGAATATTCGCAGATCATGCAGAGCGGCCCCAACGGCCTTACCCGCAGCTTCATCCGCCCCAAGGGCTTTGTCTCGCTCGCCTGGAAGCCGGTCAAGTCGCTCGACCTCAGCTTGCGTCTGCAGCGCGATGTCGGCCAGCTCAACTTCTTCGATTTCGTGGCGTCGGCGGATCTGGGCGCGGAAAACCAGAACAGCGGCAATCCCGATCTGGTGCCGCAACAAAGCTGGAATCTCGATTTCCAGGCGACCCAGAATCTTGGGAGCCTGGGGTCGATCAACGCCAAGGCGTTCGTCAATTTCGTCGAGGATATCGTCGACCAGGTGCCGATCGGCGCGACCGGCGAGGCCCCGGGGAATATCGACAGCGCGACCATCTGGGGCTTTTCGATCGATTCCACTTTCAAGATGGACGTGATCGGCTGGACCGGGGTGCGCTTCGACATCGATTACACCTATCGCAAGTCGAGCCTGCCCGACCCGCTGACCGGTATCCGCCGCCGCATCTCGGCGGACCTGATCCACGAATTCAGCGCCGAATTCCGCTATGACATTCCCGGCGGCAACTGGGCGGTCGGCGCGAACTATTTCGACTTTTCACAGGCCGACGAGGTGCGCCTTTCCCAGCTCGCCGAATTCCCGATCGATGGCGGGGACCTGGGCTTCTATGTCGAGAACAAGGACGTGCGCGGGATGACCGTGCGGCTGGGCCTGTCGAACCTCATCGGCACCAACGAGGCGTTCCGCCGCACCTTCTATGTCGCGCGGCGCGACGGGCCGGTGGCGTTCGTCGAGGACCGCGAACGGTTCTTCGGACCCGTCGTCCGGCTCGACATCAACGGCAGCTTCTGACCCGCACCGGTTCATGCGCGATACAGCCGACGAAAACTACGCGAAAGTCCGTGCGGCGAATCCTTCCCGCCCCCCAGGATTTGCGCTTGGCGCACGGGTGCTTAGCCGATAAGGGTTGCGGCCATGAACAAGGCATTCAAACTGTTTCCCGCAAGTTTGGGCAAACTGGCTCTGGTAAGCGCGGCTGCGCTGACTGTGCTGTCCGGCTGCGCAGGCGGCAAGGACAAGGTCAACACCAACTATATCGCGCGCGATGTCAGCACGCTGTACATGGCAGCCAAGGACCGGCTCGACCGCGGCCAGAACAAGATCGCCGCCGAGCTGTTCGACGAGGTCGAGCGCCAGCATCCCTATTCGCCATGGGCGCGCCGCGCGCAGCTGATGAGCGCGTTCAGCTATTATCTCGCCAAGGATCACAACAAGTCGATCCAGTCGGCGCAGCGCTTCCTCGCCATCCATCCGGGTAACAAGGACGCGCCCTATGCCTATGACCTGATCTCGCTCAATTATTACGAGCAGATCAGCGACGTGACGCGCGACCAGAAGATCACCCAGCAGGCGCTCGCCGCGCTGGGCGAGGTGATGCGTCGCCATCCCAACACCCGCTACGCCTCCGACGCGCGGCTCAAGGTCGATCTGGTCAACGATCACCTCGCCGGCAAGGAAATGGAGATCGGCCGCTATTATCAGCGCAGCTCCAACTGGCTCGCCGCGACGCTGCGCTTCCGCGAGGTCGTCGAGAAATACCAGACCACCAGCCACACCGCAGAGGCGCTCTATCGCCTGACCGAATGCTATCTGGCACTCGGCATCCCCGCGGAAGCCAAGAAATCCGCGGCCGTGCTAGGCGCGAACTATCCGGGCTCCGAATGGTACGAGCGCGCGTACAAGCTCACCGAGAAGCAGAGCGACCTGATCAGCACGACCTGATCCCCGCCGGTTTTGCCACAAGAAAGGCCCCGGAAGCACGCTGCTTTCGGGGCCTTTTGCTTACAGCTGACCGAACACCCAGCGCAGCACCGATTTCTGCGCGTGCAGCCGGTTCTCCGCCTCGTCCCAGACCACCGATTGCGGCCCGTCGATGACGCTTCCCGTCACCTCCTCGTCGCGATGCGCGGGCAGGCAGTGCAGGAACAGCGCGTCCTTGTTGGCCTTTGCCATCAGCGCGTCGTTGACCTGGAAGGGCATCATCGCCTTCAGTTTTTCCTCGGCGTGAAGCTGCCCCATCGATATCCAGGTATCGGTGACGATGACGTCCGCGCCCGACGCCGCCTCGCCCGCATCGCGGTGGAAGCTGATCGTGCCGCCCGCCGCGCGCGCTGCGGCGACGAACGCCGGGTCCGGATCATAGCCATCGGGGCAGCCGATGCGCACGGTGAACTTCATCAGCCCCGCCGCCTCGACGATGGAATTGAGCACGTTGTTGCCGTCACCCAGCCAGGCGACGACCAGCCCCGGCAGCGCCTTGCGATGCTCGATGATGGTGAGAAGATCCGCAACGATCTGGCACGGATGCGACAGGTCGGTCAGGCCGTTGATGACGGGCACGGTCGCGAAATGCGCCATTTCCTCGATCTTGGCATGGTCGTCGGTGCGGATCATGATGGCATCGCACATGCGCGAGAGCACGCGCGCGGTATCCGCGACGGTCTCGCCGCGGCCCAGCTGGGTGCTGCCTGCATCGAGGATCAGGCTGGTGCCGCCCAGTTGGCGGATCGCCATGTCGAACGACACCCGCGTGCGGGTCGAGTTCTTCTCGAACACCATGGCAAGCGTATGGCCTTCGAGCGGCGCATCGGGATCGGCCTTGCCCCTGGGCCAGCCATGGCGCGCTTCCTTGCGGTCGATCGCGTCGTTGAGCATGGCGGCAATGGCATCGTGTCCGGCATCGGACAGGTTCAGGAAATGACGGGTCATGAAATGTCTCCCCCCTCCTCTCTCCTTGAGGGGAGAGGATACGGAGCCTTGGCAGCAGCGCTGCCTAGGCGAAGTTGGAGAGGGGAATGCGATATGGCACCCTTGCCCCTCTCCCAACCCTCTCCCCTGGAGGGGAGAGGGCCAGCTTAGCTTCAAGCCGCCTCGGGCAGCGCGAAGTCTCGGGCCCCTGCGGACAGGCGCTCGATGAACTCGTCGATATGCGCCTGCTCGATCACCAGCGGCGGCAGCACGCGCACGACATTCTCGCCCGCCGCCACGGTCAGCAGACCGTGATGATCGCGCAGATGCGCGACGAACGCGCGGTTTTCCGCACGATCCTTGAGCTTGAGGCCGAGCATCAGCCCCATGCCCCGCACCGAATCGAAAATCTCGTCATGATTGGGGATGAGCTGCTCGAGCGCGCCGCGCAGCCGCTCGCTCATGTTCCGGACATGCGCGAGAAATTCGGGATTGTCGACCACGTCGAGCACCGCCTCGCCCGCCGCCATGGCGAGCGGGTTGCCGCCATAGGTGGAGCCATGCGTGCCGATGCCCATGCCGCGCGCCGCCTTTTCGGTGGCGAGGCACGCGCCCATCGGGAAGCCGCCGCCAATGCCCTTGGCGGTGGCCAGGATGTCGGGCTCGATGCCGTATTGCTCATAGGCATAGAGCGTGCCGGTACGCGCGACGCCGCACTGGACCTCGTCGAGCACCAGCATCAGGTCATGCTCGTCGCACAGCGCGCGCAGGCCCTGCATGAACTCGGGAGAAGCCGGGCGCACGCCGCCCTCGCCCTGGACCGGCTCGACCAGGAAGCCCGCGATATCGGGGCCGATCGCCGCCTTGGCGCCTTCCAGATCGTCGAAATCGACATAGCGGAAGCCGGGCAGCAGCGGCGCGAAGCCCTTGTGCATCTTTTCCTGGTTCGACGCGCTGATCGTCGCCATCGTGCGGCCGTGGAACGCGTTCCTGAAGGTGATCAGCACCGTGCGGTTGGCATCGCCGCCTTCGGACTGGTGATAGGCGCGCGCGGTCTTGATCGCGCATTCGACCGCTTCGGCACCCGAATTGGTGAAGAACACGGTATCGGCAAAGGTCGAATCGACCAGCCGCTGCGCCAGATGCTCACCCTGCGGGCTGCCGTACAGGTTGGAGACGTGGATCAGCGTCTCGGCCTGTTTCTGGATCGCTTTGGTCAGATGCGGATGGCCATGGCCGAGCAGGTTGACCGCGATACCGCTGGCAAAGTCCAGATATCGCTCGCCACGCTCTCCGATCAGGTAACAGCCTTCGCCGCGCACCGGGCGCACGGCGCACCGGGGGTAAACGGGCATCAGCGGCGTGATCGTCATGGCAGCCTTGTCCTTCCTTCTTCGCGGGTCCCTGAAAATACAGCACGCGCCTTGCGCATTCCACCGGTGCACGGGGACCACGGCACCAAAAGTAAAAAGGCGACCCCATGAACCAGGGCCGCCAGCGTGCGGGCCCAAGCTATAGCGCCCCGGTGGCCATGGGGTCAATGTTCGCTGCACAAAGGGACTGGCGGCGGCGCAATCGGCTTGCTAAGGGCATGCCCCTTGGCGATGCACCCGTAGCTCAGCTGGATAGAGCGCTGCCCTCCGAAGGCAGAGGTCACAGGTTCGAATCCTGTCGGGTGCGCCAGTCAACTGCCTTAGCACGTTGTTTTCGCGCGGGTTCCGCGAAAATCGCAGAATGCGTTCCTACGATTGGCCCCACATAATGTGCGGGCTCGAATGATCTTTTTAGGGCCGCTGCGGGAAGTTCCGACACTACAGTACAGTTTGAGGGCCTTGGAAGTCCGGCACTTCGATTGCGCAACTGATTTGAAGAATTGGTTCAGATTGCAGCCGCTCATGTCACTGGGTGATGGCACCCCAGTCCAACCCAAATTTGGCGAGGTATTTCCGCAGGCGATCAGAATCATTGGTCGATGTGCGCTGTTCGCGTGAGGCGGCAAAGAGGGTACGTCCTGCGTCAGAAAGGCTGGCTGAGCGTCGGCACACGTCAACCACATATTCCAGCTGTACCCGGTCGAAAGGGTCGATCGCCTCCACGCGATCCTTTCCGAGCAAGTCGGTTAACACGCCTACCTCCGCCTTGTCGCCTGACCAGAGCCGTGCAAGGCGGCCCGTTTCGAAGTCCACAGCCTCGCGGTCGATCCTGCCCGTCGGGCAAAGTGTCGCCATGCGGGTTACGCTGGCGGCGAGGTCGCGGAAATTGCCTTGCCACCGTGCAGACGGGCTCTCGGCAAAAGCGAGATAGCGCTCGCGGGCCTCCTTGTTGAATGTGACGCGCGTGCCTTCACGTTCTGCGAAGCGTTCGAGCTCGTAGTCGAGATTGGGTTCTATGTCCTCGCGCCGCTCGGCCAGGCTGG
>CAXRCQ010000507.1:0-2419 GCA_964228845.1 Blastomonas sp. | reverse complement strand
GACATCAGAAGGACGAGGGTGCAATGGCAGGACGATATTTCGACGAATGGCAGGTCGGCGACCGGATCGAGCATGAGATCCGGCGCACGGTGACCGAGACCGACAATCTGCTGTTCAGCACGATGACGCACAATCCGCAGCCGCTGCACCTTGACGTCGAGGCGGCCAGGGCGAGCGAGTTCGGGCAGATTCTCGTCAACGGCACCTTCACCTTCAGCCTGATGATCGGGCTGTCGGTGGGCGACACCACGCTGGGCACCTTGGTGGCGAATCTGGGCTATGACAAGCTTGTCATGCCCAAGCCGGTGTTCATCGGCGATACCATGCGCGCGACCAGCGAGGTGACCGAGCTCAAGGAATCGAAGTCGCGGCCCAATGCCGGGATCGTCACCTTCACGCACGAACTGATCAACCAGCGCGACGAGGTGGTATGCCGGTGTCTGCGCTCGGCGCTGGTGAAGAAGAAGGGCACTTGAACTGTGCTCTGGCGCAAGCCGGAGCCTAGGATTCAGGTTGCGCGACATCGCCCTGGACTCCGGCTTTCGCCGATGAATGGAAAGGACGTTGAATTTCAATCCCCTGCCGCATTGCGTATACTGACAACTTGACCTGCCGCACGCCCCAAAGTCTAATGCCGCCCAGTCCGGTCCGGCAGTCCAAGGGGTCACCATGCGCGCATCCGTCCTTCTCGCTTCGTTGCTGCTCGGCGCTGCGAGCGTCCCCGTGATGGCGCAGGACGCCGAACCGGCACCCGCCGCCGCCAAGCCCGCGCCCGGCCCGATGGATGCCAGGCTGCGCGCGCTGTACGACGCCGAATGGGAATGGCGGCAGAAGGAATATGCGCAGATCAGGGAGGGCAATCGCTGGGTGCAGGGCGACCGCTTCTCCGACGAGACCGCCGAGGCGCAGGCGCGCAGGCTGGCCTATTGGCAGGATGTTCTGAAGCAGCTCGATGCGATCCCGATGGACCAGCTCTCGCCCGAGGAGCAGGTCAACGCCGCCGTGTTCCGCCAGTCGGTCTGGGAAAATGCCAAGGGGCTCGAATACAAGACCTATGAAGCCCCGTTCAACAGCGACACTTTCTTCTGGGGCGGGCTGAACCCGCGCCAGGGCTATTCCAACGCCGCCGGCTATCAGCGCTATCTGGGGCGGATGCGCGACCTGCCGCGCTATTTCGACGAGAATATCGTCAACATGAAGGCCGGGCTGAAGCGAGGCTATACCGTGCCGCGCGTCGGCATCGAGGGGCGCGACAAGACGATCGAGGCCTATACCGTGCCGGGAGAGGCCAATCCGTTCTACGATGCCTTCCGCCTGATGCCGCAGAGCATCCCGCCCGCCGAACAGGCCGCGCTGCGCGCCGAGGCGCTGAAGGCCATCGAGACGTCGGTGGTGCCCGCCTACACCAAGCTGCTCAGCTTCATGCGCGGCGAATACATGCCCAGGGCGCGCACGACGATCGCCGCCTATGCGCTGCCCGATGGCAAGGCCTTCTATCAGGACATGATCAAGGTCTTCACCACGCTCGACCTGACGCCCGAGGAGATCCACGAGATCGGGCTGAAAGAGGTCGCGCGGATCGATGCCGACATGCAGAAGACGATGCGCGAGACCGGGTTCAAGGGCACGTTCCCCGAGTTCCTGCAGTTCCTGCGCACCGACCCGCAATTCTATGCGAAAACCCCGCGCGAGCTGCTGGGCGCGGCGGCCTATACGGTCAAGAAGATGGACGGCAAGCTCAAGGACACGTTCAACTTCCTGCCGCGCTACCGCTTCACCGTGCTGCCGGTGCCCGATGTGATCGCGCCTATCTATACCTCGGGACGCGGCGGGCTCGATGCCTGCCTGTTCAACACCTATGATCTGCCGCAACGGCCCTTGTACAACATCCCTGCGCTGGCGCTGCACGAGTGCAACCCAGGGCACAGCTTCCAGGCCGCGGTGGCGCTGGAAGCGCCGAACCGGCCCGAATTCCGCCGTCAGACCTATTTCTCCGGCTATGGCGAGGGCTGGGGCTTGTACACCGAATGGCTGGGATCGAAGATCGGCATCTACGAAACCCCCTATGAGGAATTCGGCCGTGAGACCTTCGAGATGTGGCGCGCAGTGCGGCTGGTGATCGATACCGGCATCCACACCAAGGGCTGGACCCGCAGCCAAGCCATCGACTATCTCGCCAGCCACACCGCGCTGGCCCCGCGCGATGTCGAGACCGAGGTCGACCGCTATATCTCCTGGCCCGCCCAGGCGCTGGCCTACAAGCTGGGCGAGCTAAGCCTGCGCAAGATGCGCGCCAAGGCGGAGGCCGAGCTGGGTAGCGCCTTCGACCAGCGCCCGTTCCACGACACCTATCTGATGCTGGGATCGGTGCCGCTGCCGGTGATGGAGCAGAAGATGGAGGAGTTCATCGCTGCCGAGA
>CAXRCQ010000506.1:0-9521 GCA_964228845.1 Blastomonas sp. | reverse complement strand
ATGCCCGGCGGCGGACCAGCGCGAAACACATCTACGCGATCGGCGACTGCCGCGATGGCCCGCGCTTCACCCATGCCAGCGGATACGAAGGCGGCAATGTCGCGCTCGAGATCAGCCTGGGCGTGCCGGCCAAGGCCAATTATGCCGCGCTCCCCTGGGTCACCTATACCGATCCCGAACTCGCGCAGGTCGGCCTGACCGAGGAGGAGGCGCGCCGCCGGTTCGGCGACAAGATCACCGTGTGGCGCGAGGATTTCGACCATAACGATCGCGCGGTGACCGAGCGCGAGATCACTGGCTTCGTCAAGCTGGTCAAGAAGGGCAGCAAGGTCATCGGCGGCACCGTGGTCGGGCGCGGCGCGGGTGACCTGATCCTGCCGATCGCGATGATGATCGCGGGCAAATCCTCGACCTTCGGCGTCGCCAGCCTGATCGTCCCCTATCCCAACCGATCCGAGCATATCAAGGCGGCGGCTTTTGCTTCGGATGAGGGCAAGGTGTTCAACAAGTGGTCGCGCGGCTGGGCGCGGTTTCTGGCAAAGATGCGGGGGTGAGGGGCTGTTGGTGATGGCTGGTTTCGGGTAACTCGCCGGCATTGGTGGTTGGCCACAACTGGGTGGTTCTCTGCCGTACCAATGTGATAGGTTCAGCGTATGCCGCACGTCCGCAACCTATCCGGCACTGTCGAAGTTGACAGCCTGCAATATGACTGGGCCGTCCAGCGCGAGCCACAATGGTGCACCGCCGACGGGTGGAGAGGGATGACAATCATCCTTCGCGCACGGGACGCGCAGCGAGAGGCAGTCTTAGAGTTTCCGATGCCGTCAGCCCGTCGCTCGAAGCTGCAGCCGCAACTTCGCCGGCCACGGATCAACCCCCGCATCATCGAGAACGGAGTTCGGGCGGCCTTAGCTGCTGGCTGGCTTCCCGCCTCTCGTGGAAAGCCGGCAGTCTTCAAGGTTGACGCTAACGGCAACTAATGGGTCGCTTGCTGACTGGCAGGTTTTTTCCGGATAGTTCCAGAGCTGACACCCTCCTCCGCCCAGCCGGAGCCTGTCGAAGGCCCCGCGCTGGCGGTCCAGATGAAGCGCTCGTCACCCCCGCGCAGGCGGGGGTGACGCTTTCTTTACGATGGGCAAGCGAGAAGCGGGATTCCCGCGTTCGCGGGAATGACGGTGATGGAAACGGGGCGGCTTCGCGGGGCCTTCGACAGGCTCAGGCTGAGCGGGGGTGGTTAGGGGCGGCATCACTAGCGTTGGCGCGTTTCAAGCCATATTCGCGTGAAGAAGATCGCTCCATAGACCACCAACGCCGAAGCGAGAGAGATAGGCGTGATGAATATATAGTCCAGCGCGCTGGTGGAGCGCAGGTTCTCTGGGTGTTGGGCTTGCCACCAGTTGATGTAGAATATTGCGGCAATGGGGACGAGTAACAAAAAGAGCCATCCGACGGGGCGGGTGCCGAAAATGAGTCCAAAAGCAATTCCGGCAATTGCACCTGACCCAACCAAGATGGTGAAGCTCATCTGCCTTTTGTAGTATTCTGAGCGTGTACTGCAAAGGCACACCCCGTTCAGGCTGAACCTGTCATAGGCCCCACGCTTCCCTTTCAATCTTGCGGCGTCGGTGTCCCGGCAAGGGTCTTGAGCAGATAGTTGGCGGCCGCTGCTGCAGATCCGTCGCCGGTCATGGCAACCGCGACGATGGCCGCGTCAGCTGGCGAATAGCCGACGATCGCGTTGGCCCCGGGGACGCCGCCTGCATGTCCGATCCAGCGGATGGCACGTTCCTTATCCTGCACCTCGAACAGCATCATGCCGACCCCATAGAAGGTTCCGCCGTCGAACATCGGGTACAAGGTCTCGATCATGGCGGCGGTCGTGTCCGCCCTCAGCAGCTGGCCGCCCAGCAACGCCCCCAGGAACCGGGCCATGTCGGCTGCATCGCTGGCCAGCGGACCGGCGGCGCCCGGCCAGGACGGCTCGATCATCGCCCCCGGGGGTCTGGCGGGCGCGGCGACCCCTTTCCATTCTCCTCCCGGCTCCAAGGCCCGCATCGATTTCAGGTCGAGGGGCGTGATGATCCGGTCGGTTATGGCCTTGTCGATCGAGCGGCCATCGACCTGACGCACGATCTCGCCGAGCAGCGAATAGCCCGTATTCGAATATCGCCATGCTGCGCCCGGACAGAAATAGGCACCATGCCGTCGGGCAATTTCGATCTGTTCCTGCAGATCGAGAAAATGCAGGTTGCGCTGATAGTGCTCGTCCTCGTTGGCGCTATACAGTCCGGAGGTATGCATCAGGAGATCGCGGATGGTGATGAGGTCGCCATGCGGGACGCCCTCGATCCAGCTGGAAACGCGATCTTCAAGGCTGATCCGCTTTTCTTCCACGAGCTGAAGCACGACCACGGCGGTCGCCAGCTTGCCTGCGCTTGCCCAGAACAGCACAGGGGTGTCGGCGGGGGCATGGGTGGCCTGCCAGATGCCCTTGCCGGGAACGAGGACGGCCGCCGTGATGGCTGGCGCGGCAAAGCGATTGCGAACCGCGGCAAGCGCTGTGTCCAACGCCGCGCCATCGCCAGCCGCAAGGGGGGCGTCGGACAACACAAGCGCAAGGGGCGCGATGGCGGGGGTTTGCTTGACCGGCCCCTGATAGCGTGCTCGCTCCTTGCAACTCGGTGGGCCCACTTCTCGAGCCTCTCGAGCCGAAACGTTCGTCATTGTGGCGAGAAGCGCCAGGGAAGCCAGAGCCAGGCGCGCGATCATCATTGCCTCGTCCACCCGTGCAGCCGAAAGGTACGGCAAGGCTATAGCGGCTTATTGCCAAGATCAACCGGATGGCACGCGCCGGGCACGGGCAGTCCTGGGTGAATTCGGGACGGCACCACCCGCCCCGATCATCGTAAAATCATCTTCGCCATCAAACACTAACGCTATGTTCACCCTTTTTCGTCATAGCTGCTGCCAATCTGCGTGAACCCGGCCCGGCAAACCGCTGTGCCCAGGGGATTCGCGGGGCGACGAAAAAGGTGTTGAAATGGAAGTGTTCCGTCTGTTGAAAATGGCCATCGCGGCCCTGGCGACCACGGCTCTGCTCGCGGCCTGCGCCTCGACTGCCAGCGGGCCGCAGCTTCCTCCGGCATCGTTCGTCTCGCTTTCCGACGGCCCCGGCGAGGAATATATCATCGGGCCGCTCGATGAACTGACGGTGTTCGTCTGGCGCAATCCCGAGCTCGGCGCGAAGGTGCAGGTGCGTCCCGATGGCCGGATCACCACGCCGCTGATCACCGACATGCCCGCCGTCGGCAAGACCCCGACCATGCTCGCCGAGGACATCAAGCTGCAGCTGTCGCAGTATATCCAGGAGCCGATCGTCTCGGTCATCGTCAACAGCTTTGCCGGCACCTTCTCGCAGCAGGTGCGCATTGTCGGCGCGACCGAAAAGCCCGCATCGATCCCCTATCGCGCCAACATGACGCTGCTCGACGCGCTGATCGCGGTCGGCGGCCTGTCCGAATTTGCCGCGGGCAACCGGGCCAAGCTGGTGCGCTTCGACAAGGTGTCGGGCCGTCAGCAGGAATATCCGATCAAGCTGGGCGACCTGATCAAGAAGGGCGACAGCCGCGCGAACGTGCTGCTGCAGCCCGGCGATGTGATCATCATCCCCGAAAGCATGTTCTAAGGCCTGTGCCGAACCGTCTGCACCGCAACAGCGAAAGAAAAGCCTGACCGATGAATGGCCTGTACGAAGAATTCCGGATCGCGGTGCACAGCGTGTGGCAACGCCGCTGGCTGGCCATGGCCATCGCCTGGGTGATCTGCCTGCTCGGCTGGCTGGGGGTCGCGATGATCCCCAACACCTATGAATCGCAGGCCAAGCTGTTCGTCCAGACCAAGTCGATCCTCGCCGACAATACCGGCGTCAATCCCGCCGATCAGCAGAAGCAGATCGATACCGTCCAGCAGACGCTGACCTCGGCCACCAATCTGGAAAAGGTCGTTCGCGGCACCGATCTCGGCAAGGGTCTGGTGACCCCGCGCGAGATCGAGGGCGCGGTGAACGGCCTGCGCACCGCGATCAAGATCAAGTCCGAACAGAGCAACCTGTTCGAGATTTCGGCGACCATGACCGCGTCGGGCCGCTCGGATGGCGAGGCGGCGAACCTGTCGCGCGCCGTGGTGCAGAAGCTGATCGACCTGTTCGTCGAGGAGAACCTTGCGGGCGGCAGGGGCGAGACCAGCGACACGCTGCGCTTTCTAGACGAACAGCTCGCCAAGCGGCAGAAGGAGCTCGAGATCGCCGAGCAGAAGAGGGTGAAGTTCGAGACCGAGAATCTCGGCATGCTGCCCGGCATCGGCTCGGTCAGCCAGCGGCTCGAACAGGGCCGGGTCGAGATCAACCAGATCGATTCGCAGCTGATCGCCGCGCAGAGCGCGCTCGCTGCCATCAACGGCCAGATTGCCGGAACGCCGCAGAGCATCGCGGGTGCCGCAGGCGGCGGAGCAGTCAATCCGCTCGCCCAGGCGCAGGGCGAGCTTGCTGGCATGAAGGCGCGGGGCCTGACCGATCAGCATCCTGACGTCCAGGCGCTGAAGAACCAGATCGCTGCGCTCAAGGCCGCAGGCGCAGGTGCCAGCACTGCCTATTCGGTGCCCAACCCGGCGTACAGCTCGCTGGTCAGCATGAAGGCCGAGCGCCAAGCGGCGGTCACCGCGCTGCAGTCGCGCAAGGCCGCGCTGCAAGGCGAGATGAACGCGATGGTCGCCAAGCAGATCCAGGAACCGGGCGTGGCCGCCGAACAGGCGCGCATCGCCCGCGATTACGAGGTGCTCAAGGCGCAATATGACAAGCTGCTCGCCGATCGCGAGCAGGTGCGGCTGCGCGGCCAGGTGGAGACGCAGACCGACGCGGTCCGCTTTGACCTCATCACTCCGCCGTCGAGCCCGCGCACGCCGATCGCACCCAAGCGGCCGCTGCTGCTCGCTGCGGTGCTGTTTGCAGGCATTGCCGGCGGCATCGGCGGGGCGTTCGCGCTCGGCCAGTTGAGCGCCAGCTATCCCACCTCGGCCAAGCTGGAAGCCGCGTCGGGCCTGCCGGTCATCGGATCGATCTCGCAGATGCTGACCCAGGCCCAGCGCGCCGAGCGCAAGCGCAAGCTGCGCATGTACATCGGATCGGGCGGGGCGCTGGTCGGCGTTTTCCTGGTGCTGCTGGTGATTGAATTCATCCAGCGCGGTTCGGTGGTGTGAGGGGCGAAAGAGACATGACCATGCACGATCCCATCAAGTCGCCCGACAAGAACGAAGGCCCGCGCTCGCTGATCGAGCGCGCGTCGGAGATGTACGATTTCCGAAAAGGTCTGAGCCCGGAAGCGCCCAATCTGCCCGAAGAAGCGGTCGCGCCTTCCGCTGCGCCTGTCGCTGCTCCGCCGCCAGCGCCCGCTGCGCCGCTGGTGGCCGCTCCGCCGGTCGCTGCCGCTCCCGTCGGTCCGCCCGTGATCTCCGCGCCTGTCGCGCCGCGTTTGCCGGTGCTTCCGGTGGCCGAGGTCGATCGCGACCTGCTGCGCGAATCCGCGTTCATCGTGCCCGATGGTCCGGTGACCAGCATTTCCGAAGAGTTCCGTATCGTGAAGCGCCGCCTGCTCGCCAGCGTGCAGGCCGAAGCCAATGCGGGGCTTGGCGTCGCGGCTCAGCGCATCCTGATCTGCTCGGCCAATCCGGGCGACGGCAAGACGTACAGCGCGATCAACCTCGCGCTGTCGATCGCGACCGAGAAGGACCATGACGTCTTGCTCGTCGATGCCGATTTCGCCAAGCCCAGCATCCTGTCCTCGCTCGGTATCGCGGGGCAGAGCGGGCTGATGGACGCGCTCGCCGATCCTTCGGTGCAGGTCGAGGACCTGATCATCCCGACCGACATTCCCGGCCTTTCGGTGCTGCCCGCCGGGCGCCAGACCAATACCGACAGCGAATATCTCGCTTCGGCACGCACCCAGGAGGTGCTCGCCAGCCTCACCGCCGGGCGTCCGGGCCGGATCGTGATCTTCGATTCGCCACCGCTGCTCGCCGCATCGCCTGCGGCCACGCTCGCCCAGCATGTCGGCCATGCGCTGATGGTGGTGCGCGCCGATGTCACCAGCGAACGCGCGCTGCGCGATGCGCTCAGCCTGATTGCCGGATGCAACCAGATTCAGCTGCTGCTCAACGGGGTGAAATTCTCCCCTTCGGGCCGCAGCTTCGGATCCTATTATGGATATGGAGAATGACCATGACGAAATGGTCGGAATTCGCTGGATTGAAACGCAGTGCGCCGCTGGCAGCATTGGCGGTTGCGCTGGCGGCAATGCCGCAGGCTGCGCACGCGCAGCAGGGCGGCGGAGCCGATCCGGGTATCGGCCAGGGACAGAGCCAGGGGCAGGGCGGTCGCAGCGGCGGCCTGGCCAATGGCCGTCGCTCGGTCGTCATCCCCTATCTGGAAGTCGGCCAGGTGCTCAGCGCCGATCTCAAGAATGGCGGCGACCTGCTGACCTACAGTCTGGCCGCAGTCGGCGTCGATGCGGCGGTCGCGACCTCGCGCGCCGAAGCGCAGGTCAGCGTGCGCTATGAGCGGCGCTTCTCCTGGAACGACGATTTCGGCGACGAGGACGCGATCAGCGGTGTCGCGCGCGGCAACGTGCAGATCATCCCGAACACGCTCTCGCTCGAAGCCGGCGCGCTCGGCGTGCGCTCGCGCGTCGACAATCGCGGGGCTGCGCCCAGCAACCTGATCGGCGGGTCGGATAATGTCACGCAGATCTATTCGGTCTATGCTGGTCCGACGCTGGCGACGCAGGTCGGCACGGTCGATGTCAACGCGCTCTACCGGATCGGCTATACCAAGGTAGAGGCCGATACCGTCGCGCTGCCAGCAGGTGCGCGGCCGCTCGACCTGTTCGACGACAGCGTCAACCATGCCGCCAGCCTTGCCATCGGTCAGCAGCCGGGCGGCTTTCTGCCGATCGGCTGGTCGGTCAGCGGCGGCTGGTATCGCGAGGATGCAGGTCAGCTCGATCAGCGCTTCGACGACAAGATCGTCCGTGCCGATGTCACCGTGCCGGTCAGCCCTACACTCGCGCTGGTCGGCGGCGTCGGCTATGAGGATATCGAGATTTCGGAGCGCGACGCGGTGCGCGATGCCGCCGGCAACCCGGTTGTCGGGCGCGATGGCCGGCTCGTTACCGACAAGGCTTCGCCGCGTCTGCTCTCTTATGACCAGGACGGGCTGATCTGGGATGTCGGCGTGCTGTGGCGGCCCAGTCGGCGCACCTCGCTCGAAGCGCGGGTCGGCAAACGCTATGACAGCATGACCTATTACGGCACCTTCAGCTATGTGCCCAGTCAGCGCGTGGCGGCGAACCTCACGGTCTATGATCTCGTCTCCGGCTTCGGATCTCGGCTCAACGATAATCTCGCGGGCCTGCCGACCCAGTTCGACGCGACGCGCAACCCGCTGAGCGGCGACCTCAACTCGTGCTTTTTCGGCGTCGGCGGAGGCGGCAACTGCCTCAACGATGCGCTCCAGTCGGTCGCCTCCTCGGCCTTCCGTACGCGCGGCGTCACCGGGCAGATCAGCCTGACCAGCGGCAGCTGGCAGCACGGCTTTGGTGCCGGATACAGCCGCCGCAAGTTCTTCGCGGCGGATACCGGCGCGCTGGCAGGCTTCGACCAGACGATCGACGAGATCTGGTTCGCCAGCTATGTCGGCGCGAAACAGCTCGACGCTCGTTCCAGCATCACCGGTACCATCTATGCCAACTATCTGGAGAACGGCCCCGGGCAGGTGCTGAACGGCGGTGGCAGCGATGTGCTCGGCCTTGGCACCAATGTCGCCTATGGCCGCAACTTCACCAACCGGTTCAACGGCACGCTGGCGCTGGGACTCGACTATTTCGATCCCCAGGGCTTCGAAAGCAGCCTGGTGGCATCGGCGCTGCTGGCCTTGCGCTACTCGTTCCAGTAATATTGACTTGAAGATCAGGGGGAAAGCCCATGTTTGAGACCCATTACGGCCTGACCGGACGGCCCTTTCAGCTGACTCCCGATCCGCGCTTCTATTTCGAGAGCGCGACGCACCGCAAGGCGATGTCCTATCTGGGCTACGGGCTGGCGCAGGGCGAGGGGTTCATCATCATCACCGGTGAGATCGGCGCGGGCAAGTCCACGCTGGTCGCGCATCTGATGCAGACGGTGGACAAGGCGCGGCTGACCGCAGCGCAGATCGTCACCACCCAGCTCAAGGGCGATGACCTGCTGCACATGGTGGCGAGCAGCTTCGGCGTTTCGACCGCGGGTCTCGACAAGACCGGCACACTGGGAGCGATCGAGCATTTCCTTCACACCGAGGCGCGCGCTGGTCGCCGCTGCCTGCTGGTGGTCGATGAATCGCAGAACCTGCCGATGCCCGCGCTCGAAGAACTGCGCATGCTGTCGAACTTCCAATTGGGCAGTCATCCGCTGCTGCAGATCTTCCTGCTCGGCCAGCCCGAGTTCCGCGCGATGGTGCATGGCGCGCCAGGCCTGGAACAGCTGCGCCAGCGGATCATCGCGACGCATCATCTCGGCGCGATGGAACTGCAAGAGGTGCAGCCCTATGTCGAGCACCGCATGAAGCTTGTCGGCTGGACCGGTCGCCCAGCCTTTGCCGACGACGTCTGGTCGCGGATTTTCGAGGAAACCGGCGGTATTCCGCGCAAGGTCAACATGCTGATCAACCGCGTGCTGCTGATGGCGGCGGTGGATGACCGCGATACGGTCGATGCTGCTCTGGTCGAAGCCGTGCTTGCCGATCTGGCGATGGACCAGATGAGCGACGAGGACTGGCAGAACGAGGCCATGCTGGCGAGCGCGGCGCGCCATGCCGAATATGCGGCTCCTGTCGCTCCCGCTCCGGAAGCGGCTGTGCCTGCCGCTCCGGCCGCTGTTCCGGAGGTCAGCCGCAGCGATTTCAACCATTTCGTCCGCGAGGTGCGTGGCTTTGCCAGCGAGCAGCAGGATGCCCGCGCGCTGCTGGTGCAGGAATTGCAGGCCGCGCTCGACCGCGTCGAGGCGCTGGAATCGCGCCCGGCCCCGACCGCCGATGTCGAGCCGCTGGTCAAGCGGATCGAGGCGCTGGAAAGACTGCAGGCTGAACAGCAACAGGCGCTTCACCGCGTGCTGGCGCTGCTCGTCGGCTGGGTCGAGGACGATTCCGCTGGCATGTGGCCGCAGGGCCGGGCAGCCTGATCGAACTGGTTTGCGCCCCATGGGGCAGGGAGTGAATGACCGTGCGCGAAGCATCGCTGGGCCAGCACCGCACCGCTGACAGGCGCATCGTCAATGGCCTGTCGGTCGATGTCGAGGAATATTTCCAGGTCGGCGCGTTCGAGAACACCATCAATCCCGTCGATTGGGACGGCATAGCCAGCCGCGTCGAGTTCAACACCGGCGCGGTGCTCGACCTGTTCGCGCGTTGCGGGGTCAAGGCGACCTTTTTCACGCTC
>CAXRCQ010000505.1:0-3788 GCA_964228845.1 Blastomonas sp. | reverse complement strand
AGATCAACCTCTTCCCAGGCCTCGTTGGCATCGACGATCAGCCGCGCGTCGGGGGCGCCGACGCGCACGGCGGCGACCCGCAACAGGTCATCCTCGCCATTGAGTTTCAGCTTGAGCAGTGGATAGCCTTTGGCGGCGGCCTTTTTCGCGTCGGCCTTCATCACCTCGGGCTCGTTAAGCGAGATGGTATAGGCGGTTATCAGCGGCTTGGGTTGCGGCAGACCCGCAAGCTGCCAGAGCGGCTTGCCCGTGGCCTTTACTTCCAGGTCCCACAGCGCAGCGTCGAGCGCGTTGCGCGCCGCGCCTTCCATCATCGTCTTGAGCAGGTCCTCGCGCGTCAGTTCGCGATTCTGCTTGGCGCGCATGTCGATGGCTTCGGCGCAAAGGTCCGCCGTCTCGCCTTCGTAGTAGATCGGCGTGCCTTCGCCGCATCCGACATGCGTGCCGTCGGTGACCTCGCAATAGACGACGTCGACATCGGTCTTGGCGCCACGGCTGATGATGAAACTGCCGTCAACGGCAAAGCGCTCGACGCGCACGGTCTTCAATTTGATCATGCGCGCGGGATAGGCGGCGGGGACCGGGGCGGCAAGACTCAATTGCCGTCCCCGCCCTCTCTCTGCGGTCAATTGTGGCTGGCGATCCAGTCCTCGACCACCGGCGCGATGCGTTCGCGCCACTTGCTGCCGTTGAAGATGCCGTAATGGCCGACACTCTCGGCCATTAGATATTTCTTCCTGGCCTTGGGCAGCTTGGGCGTCAGCGTCAGCGCCGCGCGGGTCTGACCCAGACCGCTGATATCGTCACGCTCGCCCTCGATCGCCAGCAAGGCGATATCGGTGATGGCGCACGGATCGATGCGCTTGCCCCGGTGCATGAATTCGCCCTTGGGCAGGCTGTGCGTCTGGAACACGTTCTCGACCGTCTGCAGATAGAATTCGGCGGTCATGTCGCAAACCGAGCGATATTCGTCGTAGAAATCCTTGGAGGCATCGGCGCTCTCGCCATCGCCGTTGACCAGATGCTTGAACATCTCCCAATGGCTCATCATGTGATTGCCCAGGTTCATGGTCATGAAACCGGTGAGCTGCATGAAGCCCGGATAGACCTTGCGGCCCGCGCCCTTGTACTGGAAGGGCACCTTGGCGATCACATTATGCTCGAACCAGGCGAGCGGACGCTGCGTCGCCATGGTGTTGACCGCCGTCGGAGCCTCGCGCGTATCGATCGGCCCGCCCATCATCGTCAGCGTCTTCGGGCGGCACGGATGCTGGTCCGTCGACATCAATGCGGCAGCGGCAAAGCATGGCACCGAGGGCTGGCACACCGCCAGCATGTGCGCGCCGGGCCCGACATGCTCCAGAAAACCCACCAGATAATCGATATAATCGTCGAGATCGAACCGGCCTTCCTTGAGCGGTACGTCGCGCGCATCGGCCCAGTCGGTAATATAGACCTCGTGGCGAGGAATCATGCGCGCGACCGTGCCACGCAGCAGCGTTGCATAATGGCCCGACATCGGCGCGACGATCAGCAGGCGAGGGGCGTCCTTGGCCAGCTTCTCGTGACGGAAGCGGATCAGATCGCCGAACGGGCGTTTCAGAACGACCTCCTCCTGCACCGCGCTCTGCGCGCCATCCACCTCGACGCTGGTGATGCCGAAAGCCGGCTTGCCATAGGGAGCCGAGGCGTGCGCGAAGACCTCGAGCGCCGAGGCCATGATCGGCTCGCCGCCAAAGAAGGTCATCGGATTGAGCGGGCTGTTGAGCATGTTCGCGCCCATCGTCGCGATCGCGCTCGCGCTCGACAGGAACGAGCGCTGAAGTTCATAAGCGTGGTAAAGCATTCTATTCCCCTGCAAACCGCCGTGTCCGCTTGGTGCGGCTCTGTCCGGCGGCCTCTCGCCTGCCAATGTTGCGCTGCACCACCGAAAATACAAGCGATTAACGCAGGTGCAGCGTTCCCGGTTGCCGCATAAAAGCATGGCATCTACGGGTTAATCAATCGGTTACAGACGCTTAGGCAGTTGTAAACTTGCCGTCCCGAAACGGTGAAGCGGGCCGGGATTTGCGGCCCAAAATCATTGAGTGCGACCGGCTGGCCTGCTAGGCGCAACGCCATGGCGGACATTCAAAATCCAGCGCTGGCTCAGACGGCTGCAAACGACCCGGTCAATCCCGAATCGCCGGAGCGCGAGGCCGAAGACACCGGCAAGGGCAAGCGCGGCAATCCCCGCCAGCTGGGCAATCTGGCGATGATCGGGAAGTTCGCCTCCGCCTATCCGCGTCAGATGGCGTTCGCGCTGCTCGCACTGACCGTAGCGGCCGGCGCGACGCTCGCCATCCCCGCCGGTTTCAAGCTGGTCATCGATCGCGGCTTTGGCGGCGATGGCGGCAGCACCGAGGATATCGGCCGCTGGTTCCGCTATCTGTTCATGATCACCGTTATCCTGGGCGTGTCGACCGCATTGCGCTTCTATTTCGTCTCCTGGCTGGGCGAGCGCGTGGTCGCCGACATCCGGCTCGCGGTCCAGCGCAACCTGCTGGGCCTCGCACCTTCCTTCTTCGAGACCAACCGGCCTTCCGAAATCGCCTCGCGCATGACATCGGACACCGCGATCGTCGAGCAGGTGGTCGGCACCACCGTGTCGGTCGCGCTGCGCAATCTGGTCGTCGGGGTGGGCGGGATAGCCTATCTCTTCTCGCTCGCGCCCAAGCTGACGGGCATGCTGCTGCTCGGTATTCCGCTGGTGGTACTGCCGATCGTGTTCATCGGACGGCGGCTTGAAAAGGTTGCGCGTTCGAGCCAGGACCGCGTCGCCAATGTCGGGGCGACCACCACCGAAGTCCTCGCCGCGATGAAGATCGTCCAGGCCTTCGGGCAGGAGGAGCGCGAGGCCGCGCGCTTTGGCGAGGCGGTCGAGACCACCTTCGCCACCGCGCGCCGCCGCATCACGCTGCGCGCCAGCCTCACCGCCGTGGTCATCACGCTGATCTTCGGCGCGATCACCGCGATCATGTGGCAGGGCGCGATCGACGTGATCGAAGGACGGCTTTCGGGAGGCGACATTGCCGCGTTCGTGCTGACCGGGGGTCTTGTCGCGGGTGCATTCGGCGCGCTGACCGAGGTTTATGGCGACCTGCTGCGCGCGGGCGGTGCGGCCGGGAGGCTCAACGAGCTGCTCAACGAGCAGCCCGAAATCCGCGCACCGGCGACGCCGATCGTGCTGCCGGTGCCGCCGCGCGGGCAGCTGAGCTTCCAGAATGTGAGCTTTGCCTATCCGACCCGGCCCGAGACGCTCGCGCTCAAGGATTTCTCGCTTCAGGTCTCGCCGGGCGAGACCGTGGCGATCGTCGGACCCTCGGGTGCGGGCAAGTCGACCCTGTTCCAGCTTGCCCAGCGCTTCTACGATCCCCAGGCAGGATCGGTGCGCATCGACGGCGTGGCGCTGTCTTCTGCCGATCCGAAGGAAATCCGCCAGCGCATGGCGTTCGTGCCGCAGGACAGCGTGTTGTTCGCCGCCAGCGCGCGCGACAATCTGCGCTATGGCAACTGGGCGGCCAGCGACGAGCAGATCTGGGAGGCGGCGCGGGCGGCCAATGCCGAGGAATTCCTGAGCAAACTTCCCGAGGGCCTCGACAGCTATCTGGGCGAGGGGGGCGCAAGGCTTTCGGGCGGTCAGCGCCAGCGCATCTCGATCGCGCGCGCCCTACTGCGCAACGCGCCGATCCTGCTGCTCGACGAGGCGACTTCGGCGCTCGATGCCGAGAGCGAGTAGATGGTGCAAA
>CAXRCQ010000504.1:0-14932 GCA_964228845.1 Blastomonas sp. | reverse complement strand
GAGATTGACGGTATTACCGCTTGGGGGTAATACTTTTGGCCATGACTTATCAGAGCAACATGACCTCCAAAGGCCAGGTAACCGTTCCCAAGGATATTCGCGATGCCTTGGGATTGGAGCCCGGACAGGCAGTTGAGTTCGAGATCGACGCTGAGGGAAATGCGCGCATTCTGCGGGCGAATGACCCGGATCGTATCGAGGCGAGAAAGGCCGAGTTTCTGAGCAGGCTTGAAGAGGCGCGCGCTCGGTTCAAGGCCATGGATACGATGCCGGAAATGGATGGCCTTACCTATCAGCGATGGCTTCGCGGGAACGAATTCGACGATGATGGCTCGGTTGGATGATCTTCGACACGAATGTGGTAATCGAATTGATCGAAGGGCCGTCTTCGCCTCGGTTTGACATTAACATTGCACGTCTGCAGGCCCGGCACAGCTTGTTCGTGAACGAGATAATTTTTGCTGAACTCGCCGGGCGGTACGCGCCGTCTGAGGAAGTCTCCAATTTGCTGCATGACCTTGGAATTCGCATGTCGCGGTTGAAGTTGTCAGATTGCCATAGGGCTGGCGTTGCATTTCATGCCTATCGCAAGAATGGCGGTTCGCGCACGACCATCTTGCCCGATTTCCTGATCGGCGCGCATGCGGCCGGGCAGGGCTGGCCGCTGGTAACCCGCGATCGCAAGGGCTTTGCAGCCTATTTTCCAGAGGTCGAACTGATCGACCCGACAAAGGTGTCCAATGACTGAATCAACCTATCGTATCCAGGGTGCCACCGGCGAATGGGAGGTCGTGATCGGCCTTGAGGTGCACGCGCAGGTCACCAGTAACGCCAAGCTGTTCTCGGGCGCGGCGACCGCATTCGGCGCGGAGCCCAATGCGCAGGTCAGCCTTGTCGATGCCGCCATGCCGGGCATGCTGCCCGTGCCCAACAAGGAGTGCATCCGCCAGGCGGTGCGCACCGGCATGGCGATCGGCGCGCAGATCAACCGCTGGTCGCGCTTCGACCGCAAGAACTATTTCTATGCCGATCTGCCGCAGGGTTATCAGATCAGCCAGCTCTACCACCCGTTGGTGGGCGAGGGCGCGGTCGAGATCAGCCTGGACGAGAAAAACCCCGATGCCGCGACCAAGACCATCGGTATCGAGCGCATCCATGTCGAGCAGGATGCCGGCAAGCTGATGCACGATCAGCACCCGACCATGTCCTATGTCGATCTCCACCGTTCGGGCGTCGCGCTGATGGAAATCGTCTCGCGCCCCGACATGCGCTCGCCGGGCGAGGCGGGCGCGTATCTCAAGAAGCTGCGCACGATCCTGCGCTATGTCGGCAGCTGCGACGGCAATATGGAAGAAGGCTCGATGCGCGCCGACGTCAACGTTTCGGTGCGCAAGCCGGGTGAGGAATTCGGCACGCGCACCGTGACCAAGAACGGCAACTCGGTGCGCTCGGTGAGGGCGGCGATCGAGCATGAGGCGAACCGTCAGGTCGATGTGCTCGAAAGCGGCGGCACGATCGTGCAGGAAACCCGGCTCTACGATCCGGACAGGAACGAGACCCGCTCTATGCGCTCGAAGGAAGACGCGCACGACTATCGCTATTTTCCCGATCCCGACCTGCTCCCGCTTGAGCTTGACGATGCGTTCCTGAGCGAGTGCGAGGCCTCGCTGCCCGAGCTGCCCGATGCCAAGCGCAAGCGCTACGAGAGCGAACTGGGCCTCTCCGCCTATAATGCTGCGGTGTTGACCGCCGAGGCGGAGACCGCGCGCTGGTTCGAGGGGCTGCTCGCCGAATGCGCCAAAGCGCAGGGCAAGCCCGAAGCCGAGGTGGCCAAGGCGGCGGCCAACTGGCTGCTGTCCGAGCTTTACGGCGCGCTCAATCGTCTCGGCAAGACGATCGAGGACAGCCCGGTCAGCCAGGCTGAGGGCGCTGAGCTGCTCGCGCTGGTCGCCAGCGGCACGATCTCGGGCACCATCGCCAAGCAGGTGTTCGAGATCATGCTCGAAACCGGCGAGGGCGCTGGCAAGATCGTCGAGGAACGCGGGCTCAAGCAGACCTCGGACACCGGCGCGATCGACGCTGCCATCGCCAAGGTGCTTGCCGACAATGCCGACAAGGTCGAGCAGTACAGGGGCGGCAAGGAAGCGCTGTTCGGCTTCTTTGTCGGCCAGACGATGAAGGCAATGCAGGGCAAGGGCAATCCGCAGCTGGTCAACGCGCAGCTCAAGAAGGCGCTTGGCGCATGACGCGCTGGCTGGCGCTGATCGCGGCGGCGTTTGCGGCTTTCGCGCCTGCGCTGGCTCAGGACGCGCCCGCCTCTGCTCCCCCGCCGCCGCTGCCGCTGGTGGAGATTGCCACCGATGTTGGGACGCTGACGGTCGAGGTGGACACGCGCCGCGCCCCGATTACGGGCGCGAACTTCCTCGCCTATGTCGACAGGAAGATGCTCGACGGCGTGGTCTTCTATCGCGTGGTCAAGGCTGCCGAGGATTTCGGCTTCGTCCAGTTTGGCGGGCTTGGCGATCCCAAGCGCACGCTGCCGCCGATCGCGCACGAGCCGACCAGCCAGACCGGGCTCAGCCACACCGATGGCGTGCTGTCGGTCGCAAGGTTCGAGCCGGGATCGGCGCGGGGCGAATTCACGATCATGCTCGGTGCCCAGACCTCGCTCGATGCCAATCCGTCCGCACCGGGCGACAATCTGGGCTATGCCGCCTTTGCCAAAGTGGTGAAGGGGCGCGAAGTGCTGACGCGCATTCTCGATACCCCGATCGATCCGGCCAAGACGATCGGCGGCGTGTTTGCAGGCGAGATGCCGGGCACCCCGGTGCGGATCACCAGCGCGCGCCGGGTGACTGGCCCATAATGGCACGCCCCCCGGAATTGGGGGTGTAAAATTATTGGCAGCCCGACCGTTATTACCCTCGATTAATCTTTTTGCGCCAAGACACCCGATGAATTCCCTGCATCTGGGCTGGCCCAGCCCGTTGCAAGGGGGGCTTTCACAGGGGCGGATGGGCGGATGCTTCAGCATATCAAGCCAGATCGGGTAGAATTGGGGATGTTTGTCCACGGCTTTGTCGGCTCGTGGTTCGATCACCCGTTCTGGCGCAAGAAGTTCGTGATCGAGGACGAGGACGACCTGCTCAAGATCCGTGAGAGCAAGGTCGAAGCGGTCATCGTCGATGACGAACGCGGGGATGCGCCGCGCCCAAAAATGGAATCGATGGCGGAGCCTGAGGTCGCACCGGCTCGTCGTCTGGCAACCCAGCCCAATCCGGTGATCGCGCGCTACCTGCCTCCTTCGTCCGCGCCCAAGGCCGCCAGCTTCAAGCAGGAAGCCAAGCGCGCCGCGAAAATCGTCGAAAAGTCGAAAAAGCAGGTCGGCGCGATGTTCGAGGCCGCGCGCATGGGCCAGGCGATCAAGATCAAGGACGTCGCCCCGCTGATCGACGAGATCCGCGAGTCGGGCGACCGCACCAACAAGGCGCTGACCATTCTCGTCCGGCTCAAGAGCAAGGACGAATATACCTATATGCACTCAGTCGCGGTGTGCGCGCTGATGCTCGACATGGCGCGCAAGCTCGATGTCGACGAGGCGACCATCCGCAACATGGGCATGGCGGGGCTGTTGCACGATCTGGGCAAAATGGCAGTGCCGCAGATGATCCTCGACAAGACCGGGCGGCTGACCGACGAGGAATTCTCGACCATCCGCACGCATCCCGAGCGCGGCCATGCCCTGATCGGCGACAATCCCGAAGTGCCCGACATGGCGCGCGACGTATGCCTGCACCATCACGAGAAGATCGACGGCACCGGCTATCCGTTCGGCCTGGCGGGTGACGAGATCAGCATGGCCGCGCGCATGGGCGCGATCTGCGATGTCTATGATGCGGTGACCTCGAACCGTCCCTACAAGGACCCGTGGACCCCGGCGATGGCGCTGGGCCGGATGGGCCAGTGGAAAGGCCATTTCGACGAGCGGCTGATGGGCGTGTTCATCAATTCGCTGGGGCTCTATCCCGCAGGGGGGCTGGTGCGGCTCAACGACCACCGGCTCGCGCTGGTGGTGGACAATTGCCCCGAGGAACTGATGGCCATCCGCGTGCTGCCCTTCTATTGCACGTCGCGGCTGCAGGAGATCAAACCGCAGGAACTGATCGTGACGCCCGACAAGGGGCCGCAGATTCTGGGCGTCGAGCGGCCCGATTTCTGGCATTTCGATGACTGGGCCGCGTTGCGCCAGTCGGTCCTGGCCAAGGCGCAGGGCACCGCAGCAGCGGCTTGACCGCGCGATGAAACCCCGCTAAGGGCCGCGCTTCGATCGCGCCAGCCCATGGGCCAAACCGGTCGAAACCAAGCAGACACTGGCGCAAGGTGCGGGTGGGCAACAGGCGGAGCCTCCACCAGATCGGCGTGCGAACAGCACATCGGTGACGTATCGGGCGGCAGAGTAACCTTATCTTATACCCAAACAGGTGAAGAGAAACATGCCAACGATCAACCAGCTGGTCCGCAAGGGCCGGGTGCCCCAGAAGGCGAAGTCCAAGGTGCCCGCAATGGATGCAAACCCGCAGAAGCGTGGCGTTTGCACCCGCGTCTACACGACGACCCCGAAAAAGCCGAACTCGGCGCTGCGCAAGGTGGCCAAGGTCCGTCTGACCAACAGCCGCGAAGTCATCACCTATATCCCGGGTGAAGGCCACAACCTGCAGGAACACTCGGTCGTGCTCATCCGCGGCGGCCGCGTGCGCGACCTTCCCGGTGTGCGCTATCACGTGCTGCGCGGCGTCCTCGATACCCAGGGTGTCAAGGACCGCAAGCAGAGCCGTTCGAAGTACGGCGCCAAGCGTCCGAAGTGATCCGTCCGGGGGACGGATCATCCCGGAAAGATCGCAACAGGCGATCTTGTCCGGGATCCATCCACCCCTGTTGATTGGTCCAACTTTTTCAGGAGTTACCTATGTCTCGTCGTCGTCGCCCGGAAAAGCGCGTCATCCTTCCCGATCCCAAGTTCGGGGATCTGACGCTCTCGAAGTTCATGAACAACCTGATGCTGGACGGCAAGAAGTCCGTCGCAGAGCGCATCGTCTATGGCGCGCTGGAAACCATGCAGACCAAGGCCAAGGCCGACCCGCTGCCGATGTTCCACGATGCGCTGAACAACGTGAAGCCCGGCATCGAAGTGCGCAGCCGCCGCGTCGGTGGTGCGACCTATCAGGTCCCCGTCGAAGTGCGCCCCGAGCGCGCCCAGGCTCTCGCCATTCGCTGGCTGATTTCGGCTGCGCGCAACCGCAGCGAAACCACCATGGCCGCGCGTCTGTCGGGCGAGCTGCTCGATGCCGCCAACAATCGCGGCAATGCGGTCAAGAAGCGTGAAGACACGCACCGCATGGCCGAAGCGAACCGTGCCTTCTCGCACTATCGCTGGTAATATGTGCCCTCTCTCCTGACGGGGAGAGGTCGCAGCAACCCAAGTGTTGCCGAAAAGGGGAGGGCGCACCATATCGGTGTCGTCACCCCCTTTTGACTAGGGAGCAGGTTCGTGTCCGGGCCTGCTCGAGATGCCCTCTTCCGTTGGTGGAGAGGGGAGTGAGCTGCATCCCGTCATGAGCCAATTCGCGCTGGTCAAAGCGCCGGGGCTTCATTATAGGGCGCGGCAAATTACGCCCCCAAATCTTGGAGTTTGAGATCATGGCACGCAGCCATCCCCTGGAAAAGTACCGCAATATCGGCATCATGGCCCATATCGATGCGGGCAAGACCACCACGACCGAGCGGATCCTCTATTATACCGGCAAGTCGTACAAGATCGGCGAAGTGCATGACGGCGCTGCGACCATGGACTGGATGGAGCAGGAGCAGGAGCGCGGCATCACGATCACGTCGGCTGCGACCACGTGCTTCTGGAACGATCACCGCATCAACATCATCGACACCCCGGGCCACGTGGACTTCACCATCGAAGTCGAGCGTTCGCTGCGCGTGCTCGACGGTGCGGTCGCCTGTTTCGACGGCGTGGCGGGCGTTGAGCCGCAGTCGGAAACCGTGTGGCGCCAGGCTGAGAAGTACAAGGTTCCCCGCATGTGCTTCGTCAACAAGCTGGACCGCACCGGTGCAAGCTTCGAGCGCTGCGTGGAGATGATCAAGGACCGTCTGGGCGCGCGTCCGCTGGTGCTGTATCTCCCGATCGGCATCGAAAGCTCGTTCATCGGCCTGGTCGACCTGGTGCACAACCGCGCCATCGTCTGGCAGAACGAAGCGCTGGGCGCGAAGTTCGATTATACCGACATTCCTGACGATCTGAAGGACGCTGCCGAAGCCGCGCGCGCCGAGCTGATCGAGATCGCCGTCGAACAGGACGATGCGGTGATGGAACAGTATCTGGAAGGCAACGAGCCCGATGCCGATACGCTGAAGAAGCTGATCCGCAAGGGCACGCTCAACTTCTCGTTCGTCCCCGTGCTGTGCGGTTCGGCGTTCAAGAACAAGGGCGTTCAGCCGCTGCTCGACGCCGTGGTCGACTATCTGCCTTCGCCGCTCGACATTCCCGATGTGGAAGGCGTCAAGCTCGACGGCGAGACCAAGGACACCCGTCCGCCCGCCGACGATGCGCCGTTCAGCGCGCTGGCGTTCAAGATCATGAACGACCCGTTCGTGGGTACGCTGACCTTCGCCCGCATCTATTCGGGCAAGCTGGAAGCCGCCACGTCGGTGACCAACTCGGTCAAGGACAAGAAGGAAAAGGTTGGCCGCATGCTGCTCATGCATGCCAATAGCCGCGAAGACATCCAGGAAGCCTATGCTGGCGACATCGTCGCTCTGGCGGGTCTGAAGGAAACCACCACCGGGGATACGCTCTGCGCATCGAACGCGCCGATCATTCTCGAGCGGATGGAATTCCCCGAGCCCGTGATCGAGCTGTCGGTTGAACCCAAGACCAAGGCCGACCAGGAAAAGATGGGCGTCGCGCTCAATCGTCTCGCACGCGAAGACCCGTCGTTCCGCGTGTCGTCGGACACCGAAAGCGGCCAGACGATCATCAAGGGCATGGGTGAACTTCACCTGGAAATCCTTGTCGATCGCATGAAGCGCGAATTCAAGGTGGAGGCGAATGTCGGTGCGCCGCAGGTGGCGTATCGCGAATATCTCGCGAAGCCCGTGGACATCGATTACACCCACAAGAAGCAGTCGGGTGGTTCGGGTCAGTTCGGTCGCATCAAGTTCAAGCTGACGCCGGGCGAGCGCGGAGCGGGCATCACCTTTGTCGACTCGGTCAAGGGCGGTAACATTCCGAAGGAATATATCCCGGCTGTCGAGAAGGGCATGCGCGAGACGGCGGCTTCAGGCTCGCTGGTCGGCTTCCCGATCATCGACTTCGAGATCGAGCTGTATGACGGTGCGTATCATGACGTCGACTCTTCGGCGCTGGCGTTTGAAATCGCCGGTCGTGCCGGCATGCGCGAAGCCGCGCAGAAATCCGGCATCAAGCTGCTCGAGCCGATCATGAAGGTCGAGGTGGTCACCCCGGAAGATTATCTGGGTGACGTCATCGGCGACTTGAACAGCCGTCGTGGCCAGATCCAGGGCACCGATACGCGCGGCAACGCGCAGGCGGTGGAAGCGATCGTGCCGCTCGCAAACATGTTCGGTTACGTGAACCAGCTGCGTTCCTTCACTCAGGGACGTGCGCAGTACACGATGCAGTTCTCTCACTATGACGAGGTTCCGGCGAATGTCGCGGCCGAGGTCAAGGAGAAGCTGGCATAAGCCGGGCATTATCGCTATAGGCGCTCGACCTTAGCCCGCCGAATCGCGCTGACCGGCGCGTCGGGCTTTCATTAGGGTGTTGACAGTTTTGGGCAGTCCGGCCAGAGCGCGGCCCGGACTATCCCACAGATAGTAAAGAACGAAGGTAGGAAAAAATGGCCAAGGCTAAATTTGAGCGGAACAAGCCGCACTGCAATATCGGTACCATCGGTCACGTCGACCATGGCAAGACGACGCTTACCGCAGCCATCACCAAGGTGCTCGCTGAAACTGGCGGCGCGACCTTCACCGACTATGCGAACATCGACAAGGCTCCCGAAGAGCGCGAGCGCGGCATCACCATTTCGACCGCACACGTCGAATATGAAACCGATGCCCGTCACTATGCGCACGTCGACTGCCCGGGTCACGCTGACTATGTGAAGAACATGATCACCGGTGCTGCCCAGATGGACGGCGCGATCCTGGTGGTGAACGCTGCTGACGGCCCGATGCCGCAGACCCGCGAGCACATCCTGCTCGCTCGTCAGGTCGGCGTGCCGGCTCTGGTCGTTTACATGAACAAGGTCGACCAGGTCGACGACGAGGAAATCCTCGAGCTGGTCGAACTCGAAGTTCGCGAACTGCTCAGCTCGTACGACTTCCCCGGCGACGATATTCCGATCGTCAAGGGTTCGGCTCTGGCCGCTCTCGAAGGCCGCGACGACAATATCGGCAAGGACTCGATCAAGGCTCTCATGGAAGCTGTTGACTCGTACATCCCGCAGCCGGCTCGCCCCGTCGACAAGCCGTTCCTGATGCCCGTGGAAGACGTGTTCTCGATCTCGGGTCGTGGTACCGTCGTGACCGGACGCGTCGAAACCGGCGTCGTCAAGGTTGGCGAAGAAGTCGAAATCGTCGGTCTGAAGGACACCCGCAAGACCGTCGTGACCGGCGTCGAAATGTTCCGCAAGCTGCTCGACCAGGGTGAAGCCGGCGACAACATCGGTGCACTGGTTCGCGGCGTTGCCCGTGAAGAAGTCGAGCGTGGTCAGGTTCTCTGCAAGCCCGGTTCGGTCACGCCGCACACCGAGTTCAACGCAGAAGTCTACGTGCTGTCGAAGGACGAAGGTGGCCGTCACACGCCGTTCTTCGCCAACTATCGTCCGCAGTTCTACTTCCGCACCACCGACGTCACCGGTGAAGTGATCCTGCCCGAGGGCACCGAGATGGTGATGCCGGGCGACAACGTGACGATCGGCGTGAAGCTGATCGCTCCGATCGCGATGGATCCGGGTCTGCGCTTCGCAATTCGCGAAGGTGGCCGTACCGTCGGTTCGGGGGTTGTCAGCACGATCACCAAGTAATATAGGGCCATCTCCCGGACGGATCTGATTCGTCCGGGAGATGGAATTTTTATAGGCCGCCCCGGCGTTCGGTCCCACCAGGGATCAACGGGTTTCTGGGGCGGTTTGTTTTTCGCTCTTTCGCATCGGTAAAGTGGTAATGGAAACGCAGAATATCCGTATTCGCCTCAAGGCATTTGATCATCGCGTGCTCGATCAGGCGACCGGCGACATCGCCGACACCGCCCGCCGCACCGGCGCTCTCATTCGTGGCCCCATTCCGCTGCCGACGCGCATCGAGAAGTTCACCGTGAACCGCGGCCCGCATGTCGACAAGAAGTCGCGCGAGCAGTTCGAGGTGCGCACCTACAAGCGTCTGCTGGATATTGTTCAGCCGACCCCGGCCACTGTCGATGCTCTGATGAAGCTCGAGCTGGCCGCTGGCGTCAACGTCGAGATCAAGCTGGCCTGAGGCCAGTCCGCCCGGGCCCTGGTCCGGGCAGCTCTGCCCGACAGGGCAGGGGCCTAAGGGATACCGCGCAGCCAATGCTGCGGCTCTGGTCCCCCGTCTTTTCCGGTCTGCCTTCGGGCACTTGGAAAAAGCCAACCCGGACGGGGTGATCATCAAAATTCGGGTTGGCCCTCAAGGTTTCACGCCTTGGGGGTTTTTCGTTGGATACGCCCGCGAGCAATCACGCAGACGGGCCTCTATTGGGAGAATGATCATGCGCACTGGCGTGATCGCGAAAAAAGTCGGGATGACCCGCCTGTTTCAGGAAGATGGCCGGCACGTGCCCGTCACCGTCCTGTCGCTGGAAGATTGCCAGGTGGTTTCGGTAAAGAACCAGGATCGTGACGGTTATGTCGCTGTCCAGCTGGGTGCCGGAGCTGCCAAGCCCAAGAACGTCAACAAGCCGCAGCGCGAGCATTTTGCCAAGGCAGAAGTCGCTCCCAAGATGCTGATGGCCGAGTTCCGCGTCGCCGACGATGCGATCCTCGACGTGGGCGCCACCATTTCCGCCAACCACTTCATCCCCGGTCAGCTGGTCGACATTACCGGCCACACCCAGGGCAAGGGCTTTGCCGGCGCCATGAAGCGCTGGGGCTTCGGGGGCATGCGCGCATCGCATGGTGTCTCGATCTCGCATCGTGCGCACGGTTCGACCGGTCAGCGCCAGGATCCGGGCAAGGTCTTCAAGAACAAGAAGATGGCCGGTCACATGGGTGACCGTCAGCGCACCCAGCAGAATCTGGAAGTCGTCCGCACCGACGAAGCGCGCGGCCTGATCTTCGTCAAGGGCTCGGTCCCTGGCTCGAAGGGCGGCTGGCTGATGGTTCGCGATGCCGTCAAGGTCCCGCGCCACGCCGACGCTCCGTATCCCGCCGCGATCCGCTCTGCTGCGGGCAATAATGACAATGCTCCCGCCGACACGCCTGCTGAAGACGTGGCTGCTGTGGAAGCAACCGACGGCCAGGAGGGTTAATCGGTCATGAAGCTCAAGGTTCAAACCCTCGACGCCACCGCCAAGGGCGACATCGAACTCAACGATGACGTGTTCGGCGTGACTCCGCGTGCAGACATCCTGCACCGCGTCGTCACCTGGCAGCTCGAAAACCGTCGCGGCACCGCCCGCGCGGCCCGCGAGCGCAGCGATGTTGCGCGTACCGGCAAGAAGTTCGGTCGTCAGAAGGGCGGCGGTACCGCCCGTCACGGCGATCGTCGTGCCCCGATCTTCGTCGGCGGTGGTAAGGCTCATGGTCCCCGCGTCCGTGACTTCAACCCCTCGCTGAACAAGAAGGTCCGCGCGCTCGGCCTGAAGATGGCGCTGTCCTCGAAGGCCGCCAGCGAAAGCCTGATCGTCGTGGAATCGCTGGAACTCGGCGAAGCCAAGACCAAGGCGCTGGCCGCTCAGCTCGGCAAGCTCGGCCTCGGCAAGAAGGCGCTGTTCATCGATGGCGATGCCGTCAACGACACTTTCAAGAAGGCTTCGGCCAACCTGATCGGTCTGAACGTGCTGCCCGCCGTCGGTGCCAATGTCTATGACATCCTGAAACACGATACGCTGGTGCTGACCCGCGCCGCTGTTGAAAAGCTGGAGGCCCGGTTCAATGGCTAAGAAATCCGACACCATCGATACCCGTCATTACGACGTGATCGTGGCCCCGCACATCACCGAAAAGTCGACGCTGCTCAGCGAAAACAATTCGGTGGTCTTCAAGGTCAGCCAGGACGCGACCAAGCCGCAGATCAAGGCGGCGGTGGAAGCCCTGTTCGACGTCAAGGTCGTGGGTGTGAACACCCTGGTCCAGAAGGGCAAGACCAAGCGTTGGAAGGGTCGTCCCTATACCCGCAACGACATCAAGAAAGCCGTTGTTCGCCTGGCCGAAGGCCAGTCGATCGACGTCACCACCGGCGTCTGAGCGCGGTCGGCAAGCTGACAGGATAGAGATATGGCACTCAAATCATATAATCCGACAAGCCCGGGCCGTCGCGGCCTGATTCTTGTCGACCGCAGCGACCTGTACAAGGGTGGCCCGGTCAAGGCGCTGACCGAAGGCAAGCGCAAGACCGGTGGCCGCAACAACAAGGGTCACGTGACCTCGCGCGGCATCGCCGGTGGCCACAAGCAGCGTTATCGCATCGTCGACTTCAAGCGTCGCACGCTTGGCGTTTCCGGTACCGTGGAACGGATCGCATACGATCCCAACCGCACCGCCTTCATCGCGCTGATCAAGTACGAAGACGGCGAGCTGGCTTACATCCTGGCGCCGCAGCGTCTGGCCGTGGGCGACACAGTGATTGCCAGCGAAAAGACCGACGTGAAGCCGGGTAATGCCATGAAGCTGGCGCAGATGCCGGTGGGCACCATCATCCACAATGTGGAGATGAAGCCGGGCAAGGGCGGTCAGATCGCGCGTTCGGCAGGCACCTATGCACAGGTCGTCGGCCGTGACCGCGGCATGGTGATGGTCCGTCTGAACTCGGGCGAACAGCGTTACATCCCCGGCGCCTGCATGGGCACCGTGGGCGCGGTTTCGAACCCCGACAACAGCAACCAGAACTTCGCCAAGGCCGGTCGCAAGCGCTGGATGGGCAAGCGCCCGCTGACGCGCGGTGTTGCCAAGAACCCGGTCGATCACCCGCATGGTGGTGGTGAAGGCCGCACCTCGGGTGGCCGTCATCCGGTGACCCCGTGGGGCAAGCCGACCAAGGGCATGCGCACTCGTAAGAACAAGTCGACCGACAAGATGATCATCCGGTCGCGTCACGCGAAGAAGAAGAGGTAAGTCATGGCTCGCTCCATCAAAAAAGGGCCGTTCTTCGACCTGTATCTGCTGAAGAAGGCAGAGGCGGCGCAGGACGCTGGCGGCCGTGCTCCGATCAAGACCTGGTCGCGTCGTTCGACGATCCTGCCGCAGTTCGTCGGCCTGACGTTCAACGTGTACAACGGCCACAAATTCATTCCCGTGGCGGTCAACGAAGACATGGTGGGTCACAAGCTGGGCGAATTCGCTCCGACCCGCACCTTCCCTGGCCACGCTGCTGACAAGAAGGGCAAGCGCTAATGGGCAAGGCAAAATCTCCGCGCCGCGTGGGCGAAAATGAGGCGCTGGCCGTCGGGACCACCATCCGTGGTTCGGCGCAGAAGCTGAACCTCGTTGCGGCCCTGATCCGTGGCAAGAAGGCCGAAGAGGCGATGAACATCCTGTCCTTCTCGAAGAAGGCCATGGCTGTCGACGCCAGGAAGGTCCTCGCGTCGGCTATCGCCAACGCGGAAAACAACCACAACCTCGATGTCGACGCGCTGGTCGTCGCTGAAGCGAGTGTTGGCAAGGCGATCACGATGAAGCGGTTCATGACCCGCGCGCGTGGCCGTTCCAGCCGCATCGTGAAGCCGTTCAGCCGCCTGCGCATCGTCGTGCGCGAACAAGAGGAAGCGTAAGCCATGGGTCACAAGAGCAATCCGATTGGCCTGCGTCTGCAGATCAACCGCACCTGGGACAGCCGCTGGTTCGCCGAAGGCCGCGACTATGCGCGTCTGCTCAAGGAAGACATCGAGCTGCGCAAGTACATCATGAAGACGCTGCCCCAGGCCGCGATCTCCAAGGTGGTCATCGAGCGCCCGGCCAAGCTGTGCCGCGTCTCGATCTACGCTGCCCGTCCCGGTGTCATCATCGGCAAGAAGGGCGCGGATATCGAGAAGCTGCGCAAGACGCTCGAAGGTCTGATCGAAGGTGGTGAGGTCAAGCTCAACATCGTCGAGATCCGCAAGCCCGAAATCGACGCCAAGCTCGTCGCGCAGGGCATTGCCGACCAGCTGATCCGCCGCGTTGCCTTCCGTCGTGCGATGAAGCTCGCGATGCAGTCGGCGATGCGTCTGGGCGCAGAAGGCATCAAGGTGATGTGCGGCGGCCGTCTCGGCGGCGCCGAAATCGCCCGCACCGAGCAGTATCGCGAAGGCCGCGTTCCGCTGCACACGCTGCGTGCCAATGTCGATTATGCCGAAGCCGAAGCGCTCACCGCGTACGGCATCATCGGCATCAAGTGCTGGATCTTCAAGGGCGAAATCCTTGGTCACGATCCGATGGCGCAGGACCGGCTGATGATGGAAGCGCAGACTTCCGGCGTCCGCCCTGCCCGCTGAGCCCAGAACAGACAGACAAGGTAGAGCATCATGCTGCAACCGAAGAAAATGAAGTTCCGCAAGGCTTTCAAGGGCCGGATCAGCGGCAATGCGCCGGGCGGAACCAGCCTCAATTTCGGGTCGTATGGCCTGAAGGCGCTGGAGCCCGAGCGGATTACCGCGCGCCAGATCGAAGCCGCCCGCCGTGCGATCACGCGTCACATCAAGCGTCAGGGACGTTTGTGGATCCGCGTGTTCCCCGACGTGCCGGTGACCAAGAAGCCCGCCGAAGTCCGTCAGGGCAAGGGCAAGGGTTCGGTCGAATATTGGGCAGCCCGCGTGAAGCCGGGTCGCATCCTGTTCGAACTGGATGGCGTCCCTGGTCCGATCGCCGCCGTGGCGTTCGAGCGTGCAGCGATGAAGCTGCCGATCAAGACCAAGGTCGTGGCGCGCCTGGGCGATACGTCGCACCTGGGAGGTGAGTGATGAGCAAGATTTTTGAAGACCTTCAGCAGAAGACCGACGATCAGCTTTCGGCTGAACTGGGCGCGCTGAAGAAGGAAGCGTTCAACCTGCGCTTCCAGGCCGCGACCAACCAGCTGGAGCGCCCCGCGCGTGTCCGCGAAGTGCGTCGCACGATTGCCCGCATCAAGACCCTGCAGAGCGAGCGCGCTCGCACTGCAGCCAAGTAAGGAGGCCGATATGCCGAAACGAGTTCTGACCGGAACGGTGGTCTCCGACAAGGGCGACAAGACCGTGGTGGTGAATGTCGAGCGCAAAGTGAAGCACCCGCTGTACGGGAAGATCATCCGTCGTTCGAAGAAGTATCACGCGCATGACGAGAACAACAGCTTCAAGGAAGGCGAAACCGTCCGCATCGAGGAGACGGCCCCGATTTCCAAGCTGAAGACCTGGAAGGTGCTGGATCGGGTGAACACCCACAAGGCGCCCGAAGCTTCGAGCGAAGCGTAAGCCATTAGGAACTGCCGGACCGGTTCCGGCAAGCCAGACAAGAAGGAAACGGATCCATGATCCAGATGCAATCCAATCTTGATGTCGCTGACAACAGTGGCGCGAAGCGCGTCCAGTGCCTCAAGGTTCTCGGCGGATCGAAGCGTCGCTTCGCCGGCGTGGGCGACATCATCGTCGTCTCCGTCAAGGAAGCCGCGCCGCGCGGCCGCGTGCAGAAGGGTGACGTGCACCGCGCCG
>CAXRCQ010000503.1:0-9900 GCA_964228845.1 Blastomonas sp. | reverse complement strand
GACCTGATCGATGCCTGCGCGCACCGCATCCGGATCGGCGCCATCGAGGATCACGGTGAAGACGCGCGCTTCCTCCACGCCAGTCTCGTCCAGCAGCGCCTGTTTCGCCGCCGCCAGCCGCTCCTCGGTGCGCCCGGTCATCACCAAGGTCGCGCCCTCGGCGATGAAGCGGCGAATGATCGCTCCGCCCAGATTGCCCGCCGCCCCGGTGACCAGAGCCACCTTGCCCGCCAGCCTGCCGGTCGCCACCTTGCCGCTCGCCGGGTCCACCTTGGCCCCCTTGCCCTTGCCTGCCGTCATGTCTTGTCTCTCCTGCAACGCCGGACCAGGGCGAACGTGGTGCGGTCAATCCCTGGGGAGGGTGGATGTGCTGGCCCAATATTCGAGCAGCTCGTCGCGGCTGCGCAGGCCCATGGCGGGCAGGGCGTGGTTGACGACATAGGTCGCGCCGGTGTGCCGGTTGTCCCACATCGCCTGATGCGCCTCCGGCAGACCGTCCCAATCGACGACTAGCGGCTCCGTGACGCTCAGCAGCCCGCCCGCGATCATGTTGTTCATCACCGTCACCTCGTGCGCGTTGCACAAATGGGTGCCGAAGATGTTCGCGCTGGGCATGATGATGCGGCGCTGCCGGGTCCAGACCTGCGGCGCGTAGAAAGTGTAACGGCGACCCGCCATCTCCTCGGCATAGACCACGCGCCCGCCAAAGGGTTTCACCAGCGAGGTCGACACGCCGAGCGAATCCTGCGCAGCGCGCTCGATCACCAGATCGGGCACGCCGCGCGGATTGCCGGGCGATCCCAGGATCTTGCCGACCGCCGTGCCGAAGGGCTTCATCGTGTGCTGCTGGTAGCGGCGCACGCCTTCCTTGAACCGCTCGATATCGGCGCGGGCATCGGGCAGGCGCGGCAGGCTGTCGGGCCAGATGAACTCGGCATCGCGGCGCTTCAGCCCTTCGAGGCTGATGATGCCCTCGACCGATTCCTCGAGCCCCAGCGACTGCAGGAACTCGCGCTGCCCGTCGGTGGTGGTAACGATCACCGTGCGCGCCTTGTACAGCCGCGCCGCCTCGATCATCTCCAGCCCCAGCGGATCGGCGAGATCGCGGCTGCCCGGGCCGTAATAGAGCAGCACCGATTCACCGCCGCGCAGTTGCGCGCGCGCCAGCATGTCCGAAGGCGCGGCGCTGCCAGGCTTGCCCATGAAGCTGAAATGATAGCCCGAGGATGCGCCATAAAAGGCGAGCGTGCCATTCTCCTCGAGCAGCTGGAAGCTGCGCGGAAAGGCGCTTTCGCCGGCATGGCTGACGACGAAATCGGCGAGCCTGCCGCCGTTCATCCGGCGATATTCCTCGAGAATGCCTTCGCCTTCGCGCTCCCACGCCCGGGCCGCTTCGGGATCGTCCGGAACGGCGGTGAAGGCCCCGGCAAAGCGCGGGTCCTTGCGGTTCAAGGCGCCGACCGCGCCCTGTTCCCTGACGAATGCCGCGCGGCTGTCGCTCGAGACCAGCCCCGTCGCCTTGAGTCCCGACGTGATGCTCGATTTCAGCGCATCGAGCCCGGTGCCGGTGGCCGATCCCTCGACGAAGATCGTCCTGCCCGGCACGATCTGCAGCGTCGTGAACAGGCAGCGGGTGATCGTACCCAGGTTCAGCACATAGCTCCCCGCCTGTTCGAGCGTCAGATCGGGCGGCACCCGGTGAAGCTGCGGTCCTTGCACGTTCAAGAACTGGGCGTGGCTGCCGGTCTTGGTCTCGTAGCCCTGGATCGCGAAGCCCGCGAACATCGGGTCGTCGCCCGCTTGCGGTGACAACAGGTCCGAGGTGCCCGAATAGACCACCACCATGTCGCCGACGCGCAGACGCCCTTCGGCCTTCACCTCGCTGCCCAGCGAGGCGACCAGAGCCAGCCCCCCGGAGCCGGTGATCTGGACGTCCTCGTCATGCGCGTCGAAGGGGGAGACGGGAATGCCGGTGAGCGCCCAGATATCGTTGAAATTGACCTCGCTGGTCAGCATGTACACGAGCGCCTCGTTGGGCTCGGGCGCGACCACGGGCACGATATGCTCGCGCTCGTGACTGGCGGGCGGGCCGAAGCGCGGCGCGCCGGTATCGGGGTCGCGACTGATGCCGAAGGCGAGCTGCTTGGCCGGGATCGCGGTCACCCCGGGATAGAAGGGGGCACCGACCGGGAGCAACTGGCCCGATGCGATCATCGCCTGCTTGTTCGCCTCGTGCTCCGCATCGATCCACACGCCGTTGCGGCGAACGGGCAGCGGCGGCGACTGCTTGTCCATGAACTGACGGATGCCGGTCTTGCCGCCTTCGGGATCGATGATCGCCTCGGCGAAATGCTCGCCTTCGCGCTTGAGCCCTGCGGCCATGCCCTCGGTCCAGCCGGTGCGCACCGCATCGAGCGCGCGCCTGCCCGCCTCGCCGCGCCCGGCCCAGTCGAGCTGTCTGAGGATGCGCTGCAGGAAGTCGTCTTCGAGCACCGTATCGAGGTCGATATGCGCGGCATGGGCCCAGCGCTTGGTCATCGCCTTGCGGTCGGCAAAGGCCTTGCCCAGCGTGCTTTCCGCCCCGTGCCGGGCATAATCGCGCACCATCGCATGCGCCATGCTGAGCACATCGTCGCTGCCATCGGCGATCTGCTCGATCACGCCCAGCTCGAGCGCTTCCTGCGCACCGATCGCGCGGCCGCCGAGGATCAGGTCGAGCGCATCGCGCAGGCCATCGGCAGCGCGGCGCTCGGCGAGCAGGCGCGGCAGCCGCTGCGTGCCACCATAGCCCGGCAGCAGCCTGAGGTTGATCTCGGGCTGGCCGAAGCGCGCCACGGGCTCGGCGATGCGGTAATGACAGGCGAGCGCGAACTCCATCCCGCCGCCCAGCGCCACGCCCTGGATCGCCGCGATGCACGGCTTGCCCATCGTCTCGATCTTGGCAAAAGCCAGCTGCGCATTGTTGGGCAGCACGCCCGCTTCCTCGACGCTGTTCACCTCTTCGAGCATCTGGCGGATGTCCGCGCCCGCGACGAACGAGGCGGTGCCTTGCCCTGTAAACACCACCGCGATCACGTCATCCTTGCGCGCGAGATGCTCGACCACGATCACCAGCTCGTCGATCGCGCGCTCGTTGAGCGCATTGACCGGGGGGTTGGTGACGGTGACCGTCGCGACACGCCGTCCATCGCCCAGATCGTTATACTGGATCAGGAAATAGCGATAGCGCTCGAACAGTGCCTGATCCTCTGCGAGCTGCTGCTTGCGCTGCCAGGCGGCGACGGCGGCCTTGAGCGCATCGATGCTCTCGGGATTGCGCAGGGTCGAGGTGTCGCCGATATCGCCGCCCTCGACGATCGCGCGGACCATGCGGCGCATGTACTTGCCCGAGCGGGTCTCGGGGAATTCGGCGACCTCGAGGAAATCCTGCGGCACCGCGACCGCGCCCTTTTCCGTGCGCACCAGATCGGTGAGGCGGCGGCGGTCGTCCTGCGTCAGCCTGCGCCCGGCAATGGTGGTGACGAACGCGACCGGCGTCGCGCCCTTTTCACGATGCGGCGCGCCGACCACCAGCACATTGCCCACCGGCGAACCCGGATCGAGCGTCTTGTCGCGCAGGATCGCGCCCTCGATCTCCTCGGTGCCGATTCTGTGGCCCGAGACGTTGATGACATCGTCCGACCGGCCATGCAGCGAGAACGAGCCATCCTCGTGCCGGATTGCGAAGTCGCCCTGCGTGTACGCCCAGGTGCCCTTCCACCGCCCCCAATAGGTGCTGGCATAACGGGCGGCATCGCCGCGCCAGAGCGGGTTGACGCGGATGCCGCCCGTTACGTCCTCCAGCGTGAACTGATCGGTATCGCCCCAGATGGTGCGAGTGAGATACGGATAGGGGAGCGCGATGACGATCTCGCCCTTCTCGCCATTCTTCGCGCGCCGCCAGGGCACGCCGCCCGGCTCGTCGCGCTCCAGCCCGAATTCGAGATCGGGGGCGTCGGCATCCTCGACCCAGACATCGCCGACGATCCAGGGCAATGGATAGGTGTGCGCGTCGGGACGCAGCGGGAAATCGCTATTGCCGTAGAAATGCGTCCAGGCGATGCCGCCATGTTCGGTCGCCCAGTAGCTGTTGATATACCAGGGAGTGACATGCTCCATCGCGAAGGCCTGGACCGCGGGCGAGGTCGGCTCGGCGCAGAAGGTCGCGACCTTCAATGACGACATGTCATAGGCCTGGATGTCCTTCAGATTCTCCGGGTCCTGCATCACGCTTTTGAGGAAGGTGACGCCCGCCTTGAAGATCTGCACCTTGTGCCGCTCGATGATCGATGCGAAGCGGCCGGCATGCGGGAAGACGGGCGAGCCTTCGGTGATGATCGTCGTCACCCGGCAGAGCAGAGACCCGGCGATCAGATAGCTCTGCCCGGTGATCCAGCCCGGATCGGCGACGACGAACATGACATCGCCCGGTGCGGCATCGAACGCCACCGGCATGGTCGCGGCGACGCCCGCGCAATAGCCGCCATGCACATGCACCACGCCCTTGGGCTTGCCGGTCGAGCCCGAGGTATAGATGATGAAATTGGGATATTCGGCATCGACCGGCAGCGGCTTCGACACCGCCCAGATGGCGCGGACGAAATCGGCATCGGGCAATGCGAGCAGCGCGGCTTCATCCGCGACATCGAGCCCGAGCTCTCGAGCAGCGGCGAGAATCTGCTCGCCCGCTTGAGCGGTGAGATCATGGCTCCAGTGATCGCGCTGCGCATTCCAGACCAGATCGGGCTGCGCGGTGTGGCGCACCACCACCACCGCCTCGACGCGCGGCGGCGAATCGACCAGGGCAGACGCGATCGCCATGCGCAGGTTCGCCGCTTGCGCCGCATTGAGCGCCGAGCCCTGCGCCAGATCGTCGAGCGCGCGCCCGACACCGCGCATCACGTCCGAACGTTCGACCGTGACCTCGCCGTCAAGCAACTCGGTGACCGCATCGGTGATCGCGCCGCGCACCTTGTCATCGGCCTCGTTTGCGGGATCGTTCAGCGCGCCTGCCAGCAGGTTCATCGCGGTGCCCACGCCGATGAAATTGTCGAGTGCGGGGTCGGTATAGCTGGTCTTGAACGGCACCATCTGCGCGTTGCGATAGCTGCCATCGGCGGTGATGACGATTCGCGCGCCGGCATCGGCAATGCGGTCGGACAGCGTCTTGTCGCTGAACCCGCCGAAGACGGGCGTGTAGATGATGCCTGCGCGCTTGGCCCCTTCGGTCCAGTAGATCTGCGCCGGGATCGACGGCATGTTGAGCGCGATGCGGTCACCGGCCTTGAGGCCGAGGTCGGCCAGCGCCAGCGAGCATTTCGTCGCCTCGAGCATCAGCTGCTTGCGCGACACGGCATAGCAATCGACCGGGCCGCCGCGACCGTTGTCCGACGACATGTTCCAGCGGTCGCCCTCGAAGATCAGCGCGGTTTCGGCACCGTGCCCGGCAAGCACGTGCCGGTCGACCTCGTTGAAGCCGCTATTGGTGAACGCGCCTTCGAACCAGCGCCAGTGGGGCGGATTGTCGGCGTTGAGCCCGCGTTCCCAAGGCGTGTAATCGGCAGGCAGGTCGAGCGCGCGCGCCGCGCCGGTCGCCGCGTCCCAGCCGGTCCATGCGCCCGCATCGCGGTCGAAATAGCCCCAGGCCTGGAGGTCTGGCAGGTACCAGCAGATCGACGAGCGCGCCTGGTCGCCATGGAACGCGCCCGGATCGGCGATGCAGGCATTGCGCATGGCGGTCCAACTGGCCGAATCGGTCAGCGGGTTGGCGCGGGGCGGAATGGCAGGGGCCGCTACCATCTCGGCGGGGGTCAGCGGACCGGCCTGGCTGTGCGGAGGAAGGACGCGCGGGCGTGCTGGGCGGACGACATGAGTTCGCAGCTCTCCTGCCGTTCCGGTCGATCACGATTCCCAAATCGCAAAGGCCGGTTACGGCGACGAAACAAATGTCTCCCGTCCGGGGAAATAACACATAGTTTGTTGCAAAGACAGGACCGATTTGTGCCGCGCTGTCAGCTCTGGTGCCAGAGTCACACTGAGCGTGATACTGCATGCATCATCTGCATGCGCTTGGGAATGCTGGCGGTCGTCTCGGCGAGCATGACCGCTACGGCATAGCGGGTTCCATCGGGCGCGGTCATGATTCCCACATCGTTATAGCCGGTCGAAACAGGGGGCAGATCCTGCCCGGTCCCGGTCTTGTGGAGGAACTGCCAGCCCGCAGGAACGCCCGCTTTCAGCCGATTGGGCCCGCTGCGGGTGCGGCCAAGTGTGTCGAGCATCAGCCGGGTGGAGGCCTGGCTCAGCAATTCGCCGCGCGCGAGCCGCGCCAGCGCATCGACGATTCCTTCGGGGCTTGCGCCATCGATCGGATCGGCGACATAGGCCGATAGCAGGGTGCGTCGCCGGTCGAGCGGCACGCGCTCGCGCGCCGCCTGAAAGGCGCGGCCTGCCGACAGTTCCTGCCGCCATTCGACTCCCGCGATGCCGCTCTGCAGCAGGCGTTCGCCCGGGCCGAAGCGGATATTCGACAAGCCCTTGCGACGCAGGAACTCGTTCACCGCTGCCGGGCCACCAGCGGTGCGCAGCAGCGCATCATTGGCGCTGTTGTCGCTCGCGGTCAGCGCCTCGTTGATCAGCGAGCGCACGGTTTCGCGGACCACGCCCTCGCGGGACACACGCGCGGCAAGCGGCTGGTGAAACAGGGTGAGGTCGTTGGCGGTGATCGTCACCTCCTGGTCGAGCGACAGCTCGCCGCGATCGACCTTTTCGAGCACGGTCATCGTCACCCAGAGCTTCGAGACGCTCTGCTGCGGGAACAGCTCGCCGCCGCGCTGACCGACCACCCAGTCGCCGTCGATCCGCCGCACCGCGATGCCCGTCTTGCCGGGAAAGGTCCGCCACAATTCCTGCAACTCGTCGCGCAGCCCCTGCGGCACGACATTGGTGGCGCGCGGTGCCAGTGGCGGCGGTACCGGCTGGACCCGCGCCGGGGCCGGAGCTGGAGCAGGCCGGGGCTGGGCGACCTGTCTGGGCGTCGACACACAGGCCGATAGCGCGGCAGTGGCGAGAATCAGGACGAGCGGACGGGCGACCATGCAGGGCTTTCTAGGGGCTTTGGGGTTCGTGACCATGCGGCACAGCAGATGTATCCGCGCTGACAGGCTCTTGCCACGGGTTCCCTGCCAATGAACGCTTTTGCGGCGAACAAGGCGCTGGACGCGGCGAATGGCGCGCTGGCGGTCTGGCGGGGCAGGGATCCGGCAGCGTCAGCCTGCTGCCGCGCGTGCCAGCCGATCGTTGATGGCATCGCCCATTCCGCCGCTCGGTATCGGCGCGACCGCGATGCGCGCACGATCGCTGGCATCGGCGCGATGCAGCGCGGCGTAGAGATTGGCAGCCGCCTCGGCGAGGTCGCCCGTTATGGACAGCGTGTCGTCACCCGCCACATCGCCAAAGCCGATCAGCCATTCGTCCGGCGCGGCATTATCCGCATTCAGCCTGAGCGGCTTGCCCGGCGCATAATGGCTGGCAAGCTGGCCGGGTGCCTCGATGCGTCGATCGGCGAGCGGGATCGAGGGCTCGCCCAGCAGCGCGGCGATCGCGTCGGGATCGACCGGGCCGGGGCGCAGCAATTGCCAGCCCGCCGGTGCCCCTTCAAAGTTGCGCAGCGCAACTATGGTCGATTCGAGCCCCGCCGCGCAGCGCCCGCCATCGAGGATCAGGTCGAGGCCATCGCCCAGGCTTGCGGCGACATGGATGGCCTCGGTCGGGCTGATCGCGCCCGAACGGTTGGCCGAGGGGGCGGCGAGGAACATCGCGCCTTGCTCCAGCACTGCTTGCATCACCGGGTGCGCGGGGCAGCGCAGCGCGATCGTCGGCAAGCCTGCCGTGACCGCCGGTGCGATATCCGCCCCCGGTTTCAGCGGCAGGACCATGGTGAGCGGCCCCGGCCAGAAGGCGGCGGCCAGTTTTTCTGCGCGCTCGTCAAAAATCGCGATCTGGCGTGCGGCGGCCACGCCGGGCACATGCACGATCAGCGGGTTGAAATCGGGGCGTCCCTTGGTGCGATAGATCGCCGCTACGGCTTGCGGGCGCGATGCGTCGGCGGCGAGGCCATAGACCGTCTCGGTCGGCAGCGCGACCACATGTCCGGCGCGCAAGGCCTCGACCGCGCGAGCCACGGCTGTATCATCAGCTGGCAGAATACGCGGGTCAGAAGGCTTGGAAGCTTGCATGTTGCTGCCTATACAGCGCTGGAATGCAAGGGACAGCAGGGAAAAATTGATGACCTTCACCGCACCGACCACCGAACAGCTGTTCGTCCTCAAGACGATCACCGGCATCGACGAACTGGCAGGGCATGAACGCTTTGCCGAGGCGACGCCCGATCTGGTCGAGGCGATCGTCGAGGGCGTCGGCGAATTTGCCGCAGGCGAGTTTGCGCCCCTGTACCGCATCGGCGACACGGTCGGCGCACGGCTGATCGACGGATCGGTAAAGATGCCCGAAGGCTATCGGGAGGCTTACCAGCATTATGTCGAAGCGGGCTGGAGCGCCTTGAGCGCGCCGGCCGACCATGGCGGCCAAGGTCTGCCGTTCAGCCTCGCTACCGTCGCGCTCGATTCGCTGGGTGCCGCCAACATGGCCTTCGCGCTCTGCCCGATCCTCACTGTCGGCGCGATCGAGGCGCTGCACCATCATGGCAGCGACAGCCAAAAGGCGCTGTACCTGCCCAAGCTGTCGACCGGCGAATGGACCGGCACGATGAACCTCACCGAACCCCAGGCGGGCAGCGATGTGGGGGCCTTGCGTGCCACCGCCACTCCGCGCGGCGACGGCACCTATGCGATCCGCGGGCAGAAGATCTATATCTCGTTCGGCGACCATGACATGGCCGACAACATCATCCATCTCGTGCTCGCGCGCACCCCCGATGCGCCCGCCGGGACCAAGGGCATCTCGCTGTTCCTGGTTCCCAAATACCGGCTCGATGCGGATGGCCATCCGGGCGAGGCCAATGGCATCAAGACCGTTTCGATCGAGCACAAGATGGGTATCAACGCCTCGCCCACCTGCGTGCTGCAGTTTGGTGAGGAGGGCGAGAGCATCGGCGAACTGATCGGCCCAGAATTCGGCGGGATGCGCGCGATGTTCACGATGATGAACAATGCGCGGCTCAATGTCGGGCTGCAGGGTGTCCAGATTGCCGAGGGCGCGACGCAGAAGGCGCTGTGGTTCGCGCGCGAACGCGTCCAGTCGGCGCGCGCAGGCGCAGGCCGCGATCCGGTCGCGATCATCGAGCATCCCGATGTCCGCCGCATGCTGCTGCGCATGAAGGCAGGCACCGAGGCGATCCGCGCGCTGCTCTACTACGCTTCGGGACAGGTCGATCGCGCGAACCTCGGCGTGCCCGGCGCGCGCGAGATGGTCGATCTGCTGACCCCGCTCGCCAAGACCTATGGCACTGATCTCGGCAGCGAGATCGCCTCGCTCGGCGTGCAGGTCCATGGCGGCATGGGCTATGTCGAGGAGACCGGCGCGGCGCAATATTATCGCGATATCCGCATCGCGCAGATCTACGAGGGCACCAACGGCATCCAGGCGGCGGACCTGGTCGGGCGCAAGCTCGGCATGGCGGGCGGCGATGTCGTACGCGGGCTGATCGCCGAGGTCCAGGCCGATGCGGGCACCCACCCCGCGCTCGCCGCGCTGGCGGGCGATGTCGCGGAAGTGACCGAATATATGGTCGGTGCCAATGTCGACGACCGGCTCGCGGGCAGCTATCCCTATTGCACGATGATGGCGGTGATGACTGCAGGCTGGCTGATGCTCAAGCAGAGCCACGCCGCGCAGGCGATG
>CAXRCQ010000502.1:0-13373 GCA_964228845.1 Blastomonas sp. | reverse complement strand
TTTCTGGCTCAGCCGGGCATTTTCGCGCTCGATCTGCTGCACGTTGAGCGCGCGCCGGACGATCAGCGCCAGGTCATCGATCTCGACCGGCTTGCGGTAGAAGTCATAGGCTCCCTGCGCGATGGCATCGCGCGCGCTCTGCCGCTCGCCATGGCCCGATGCGATGATGACCTTGGTATCGGGCTTCAGCCGCAGGATTTCGGCCAGCGTCGCGAACCCCTCGCTCACCCCGTCGGGGTCGGGCGGCAGGCCGAGGTCGAGCGTCACGACATCGGGCTCCTCATAGCGCAGCAGATCGATGGCGCTCGTCCGGTCGCCCGCACAGAGCACCTCGAAATCGTCGAACGCCCATTTGAGCTGGCGCTGCAGCCCGGCATCGTCCTCCACCACGAGCAGACGCGGCAGCCGGTTTGCGCCCTTGCCGCCTCCGGTCATGGCAGGATTGGGGGAAAGATCGGTCATCAGGCGTACCCTTGTTCAAGCATGTTGCAGCGCTGGCGCGTCGGAATCGTCAACGTCGATCCGGGTCGCGAGCGGAAGATGGATGGAGAAGCGGCTGCCCTCGCCCTCGCGGCTTTCGACCTCGATCCGGCCGTGCATCGATTCGACCAGGAGCCGCGCCTCATAGGCACCGATGCCGAAGCCATCGGCCTTGCTCGAGATGAAGGGCTTGAAGAGCTTGGCGCGCACGAACTCGGCGGACATGCCCGCGCCATGATCGACAATCTCGATCACCCCGTTGAGCCCGTCGCGCGCCATGCTGACATAGACGGGCGTGTCGGGCCGGCTGGCATCAATGGCGTTCTGGATCAGATGGCCCAGAACCTGTTCGAGCTGCGCCGGATCGGCCATCACCATCAGCCGTTGCGCGGTACTGGCGACAACAGGGTGCGCTGCCTGCTTGCTCGCGATCACCGCATTCACCACGCGCTCGGCATCGATGGCGCGGAGCCCCTCGCCGTTCGACCGAGCATAGCCGGTGAGCCTGCGGATCAGCGTGTTCATCTTGCCGACCGAATTCTGCAGCGTCGCGATCATGTCCTTGCGGAATTCGGGATTGTCGGCGTGCCGCTCGGCATTGCGCGCGACCAGGCTCAACTGGCTGACCAGGTTCTTGATGTCGTGCATCACGAAGGCCATGCGACGGTTGAACTCGTCGAACTGATCGGCTTCGCGCAGCGCCTCCTGGCTGCGCGCCTCGGCGAGATAGCTGGCGAGCTGCCGCCCGACGAGGCGGAGCAGATCGAGATCCTCCCAGTCGAGCCGTCGTTCGACCGGCGGGCGCGCGAGCACGACGAGCCCGGCGAGCCGGTCGAAATGGACCAGTGGCACGATCGCCCAGGCGTTGGTTTCCTCGAGCACCCAGTCGGGGATCGCGCGGCGGTCGGTCTCGCGATCGCGGCCCGAGCGCAGCGCGTCGAGCTCGACAATGCGTGCGGTGGACTGGAAGTAGCCGATCGTCGCCGCCGTGCAGGCCTGGGCGGGGACATCGGCGGTCGGCCAGTTGAACCGCGCCTGCAGCTGCATCCGGCCATTGTCCCCCGGCGCAAGCAGCAGGCCTGCGGGGCTGTCGCTGATATCGGCAGCGGCCTTGATCACGCGCTCGTGGAACGGCGCGGTGCCGTCGCCGGGTCGCCCGATCGTCTCGGTGAAGCGGATCCACTCGGCACGGTAATCATAGCGGTGCTGGAAGAAATGCTTGGTCGCCTTGACCTTGAACCAGGCGCGGAACCGGTCCGACGGCAGCAGGATCAGCGCCGCCAGCGACATGCCCAGCACCAGCAGCATCTGCGCGCCCGACGCCACCGTTCCGCCGACCGCGCGCAGCAGCTGCGCCACCGCGATCATCGTGACCAGATAGCCCAGGATCGCGAAGAGCGAGAGCGAACGATAGGCGATCTTGCGCGACAAGGTGAGCTTCCAGCCGCCAGGACGATTGGCGGCGAGCGCAAAGAATGGCACCGCGAAGATCATCAGCACACCGCGCAGCGCCAGCATCTCGGTGCTGAGGCTGCCGTTCAGATAACCCATGGTGTAGAGATTGAGATCGTAGAGCCACATCGCCGCGAGCGCAGTCAAGGGCACGCGCAGGCTGGTGCGGGTCTCGGCATCGGCGACGCTGTACAGGTTGTTCGCCAGCACCAGCGCGCCGACCACGAAGATCATCCGCAGCAGTGTCGCGGTGTCGAAGGCAAGCGTGCCCAGCCCGTCCAGCGCCTCCAGCATAGCCAGCCAGCTGTCGACGATCGGCTGTGCGACCAGCACCAGGGTCAGCACCAGATAGACCGCGGTTACCGTGCCCGGCTGGGTGCGCGCCGACCGCACCATCTGGAACAGGAATGCCAGCCACGCGAGATTGCGCAGCGATTCGGCAATGCCGGCAATCGGCTTCGTCGGCCCCAGCGCCGCTACCGAAAACGCCCAGAGACTGGTCGAAAGCAGCGCCAGCAACAGCGCCGCATCGCCGAGTGTGGGGCGGTTGCCGCCGCGCAGCCGGGCCCAGCGCCGCACCAGCCAGGCCGCCACCAGCAGGGTTAGCGCGGCTGCTCCCGAATGCGCCCAGAGGCTTATGTCGGCCCAATTGGCCACCGGATCACCTTGCGCCATCCGGCCACAGCACGACGCGCAGCGTCTGCAGGATGATCAGCAGGTCCAGAAACGGCGTGTAGTTCTTCGCGTAGTACAGGTCATATTCGAGCTTGTGCCGGGCATCCTCGACCGATGCGCCATAGGGATAGTTGATCTGTGCCCAGCCGGTAATGCCCGGCTTCACCATGTGCCGCTCGTTATAATAGCGCATCTTGGTTTCCAGATCGGCGACGAATTCAGGCCGTTCGGGGCGCGGACCGACAAAGCTCATGTCGCCCTTGAGCACGCTCCATGCCTGGGGCAGTTCATCGATCCGCACCTTGCGGATGAAGCGGCCCAGCCGGGTCACGCGCGGATCGTTCTTCTGCGCCCATTGCGCACCATCGACCTCGGCATCGGTGCGCATCGAGCGCAGCTTGACGATCTGGAACGGCTGGCCGTACAGCCCTACCCGCTCCTGCTTGAAAAAGGCCGGACCCTTGCTGTCCAGCTTTACCAGCAGCGCGAAGAGCAGGATGATCGGCGCGGTCAGCAGCAACAGGATCGAGCTGACCACCAGGTCGAACAGGCGCTTGGCGATGGTCGAGATGCGCCGGCCTGCAGAAAATCCGTCGGAGAAGATCAGCCAGCTCGGATTGACCGTATCGAGATCGACCCGCCCCGTCTCGCGTTCGAGAAAGGTCGACAGGTCGTTGACATGCACCCCGGTGGTCTTGATTCGCAGAAGATCGTTGAGCGGCAGCGCGTTGCGTCGCTCCTCGAGCGCGAGCACGACCTCGGTGACATTGAGATTTTCGACATGCTTGGCGAGATTCTTGATCGCATCGCGGTTGATCGCCTCCTCGACGACCAGCGGCCCATCGTTCATGGCCACGAAGCCGACCAGCACGAACCCGGCATCGGCGCGTTCCGAGAGGTCCTGCACCCGCTGCGCGCGCTTTCCCGCGCCTAGCACCATCAGCCTGCGCTTGAAGGCCGAAGTGCCGAGCAACCCGCCGAGCAGGATGCGGTTGCCGATCAGGAAGACGATCGACAGCCCCATCGCATACAGGCTGTTCGATCGCCACAAGGTGGTGCCCGGCAGGATGAAATAGGTGACCGACAGGAAGATCACGCCGAGCGAAATCGCGACCAGCAGGCGCGCTGCGGCAAAACGCAGCGATTGCAGCGAATCCGGGCCGTAGACCCCGACCGCTATCATCGCCATGTGCACCAGCAGCGCGAAGGTGGCGATCGGAAGCGGCCGCTGGCTCAGCGGCTCGACCTCCATACCGATCTCGTGCGCGCGCCAGACCCAGCCGATTTCGGCAGCCAGGCCCAGCAGCGCCAGGTCGAAAAAGCCGAGCAGCAGCACCGCATGCGGCACATAATGTTTGAACAGCCTGAACATGCTGCCCGCTATAGCCGGGCAATGGTCAAGTGTCGGTTAATTTTACAGCGCCTGCAACGCAAAAGGCTTGAAAATCCGGCGCAGTGTCAAGGCTCTTTACGCCCGTCGCGTTGCGCCGGAGCGATCATTCGCCGATGTTCTGCGCCGCGTCCTGCGCGGCATCGCCGACCTTCTGGGCGGCAGCACCCACTTCATTGGCTGCGCCCGCGACCGCATCGGTGCGGACCTCGCCCTGCTGCAGGAACTGCCATGCGAAGAAGCCGCCGACCACGAGGATCAGCAGCAGGATGGCCATCATCAGCCCCGATCCGCCGCCCGAGCGACGCTCGACCACGGTGGTATGGGTCTGAACGGGTTCGACCGGACGATCGGTCACAGTGGTGGTGGTCGTGCTCTCGTTCATGGCATATCCCCTAAACAATTGATCTTGGGCGGATACGTGCCATGGGCGCGGCGGGTTCCAGAGAGATGCGAGGCCCTCAATCGGTCACGAAATCGAACGGCGTCACCCCGCGTTCGCGATCGTCGAATTTCAGGCGGATTCCGAGCGGCGGCTTGGAACGCTGCGGGCAGTCGCCACGCTTGCACATTGCGCAGCCCGGGCCGATGCGCGTCGCGCCCGCCGCGCTCAGGTCCATGCCGCGCGCGTAGCAGAGCGTCGCCGCCTGATCGACGGGGACACCGAGGCCGATCGCGAATTCCGCCGTCGTCCCGCCCGCACCATAGCCCGCGCCCTGCACGCTGCGCGCGAGCGTGAGCCAGCGGCTGGCATCCTCGAGTTCGACCAGCTGTACCTGGACCTGGCTGGGGCGCGAAAACGCCTGGTGCAGATGCCATAACGGGCAGGTCACCTCGGTATCGGCCAGCGGCGCGCGCGCGGCTCCGCCGAAGCGCTTCGACACCTGTCCGGCGCGATCGACGCGGATCATGAAAAAGCCGAGGCCCCGCTGCCCGACCCGCTGCAACGTGGTCAGCCGGTGCGCGACATGCTCGAAGCCCGCGCCGAAGCGCCGCTGGAGCAGCAGCATGTCATAGCCCGACTGCTCGCAGGCACGCAGGAAACGGCCATAAGGCATCATCACCGCTGCGGCGAAATAGCTGAATATGTGTCGCTGATAGAGCCGCTCGGCGGTACGGTCACCAAACTGTGCGCCCGCGACCAATGCGTTGATATCCGCACGAAATTCGAGCTGCCCTAGCAGATACGCCGCCTGAAAGGTGCGCGAGGCCATGTCGAGCATCTCGGACAGCTGCAACTGGCGCGCATGCAGGTCTAGCCGACGCAGTTTTTCCGGCATCACGCTTTCGGGCAGGATGCGGATCGACAACTGATGCTTGGTGCGCAGCCGCTCGGCAATCGCGGAATAAAGGTCGCCGCTCTGCAGCCGCAGCGCATCGGCCAGTTCCTCGGCGGCATGGTCGAGATCGGCGAAATGGTTGCGCCAGCGCTCGATCTCGCCGCGCACGCGCGCGACCGGATCGTCGACCGCGACGCCCGGCGCAGCGCTGCCAGCACCGCCCTGCACCCGGTCGTACAGCCGCGCGAAAGCGGCGGCGGTTCCAGGCGAGGCCGCGAGCCAGTCCTCGATCTCGCCCGGCTCCACCCCCAGATCGGCGAAGATCGGGTCCGACATGCGCCGCCGCATCGGGCCGAGCCCGCCGCCCGGCTCGTCTCCGGTCAGGTCGCGCGGATCGACATCGAAGCGCTCGGCCAGCGTCAGCATCAACCTCGCGCTGACCGGGCGCAGGTTGCGCTCGAGCAGGTTGAGATAGCTGGGCGATATATCGAGCCGTTCGGCCATGGCGGCCTGGGTAAGGCCGGCATTTCGGCGCAGGCGACGCAGTGAGGGCCCGGCATGAAGCGAGGTTTCGACCATGCCCCGTTCTGTAACAATCGTGACAAACTGACAAGTATATTGACTGTTTTGGTCGCAGAATGCGCTGTTTTTCTGTCAATTTGTGCTGCAATCGATGCTGGCCGGGGCTAGCACCGCGATCAAGACATGACCTTTCGCGCTAGCAGGAGAGGATCAGGGTGAGCGGGGCAATCCCGCCACCCCGCCTTGCGCCAGAGGTCAGCACGAGATCAGACGAGCTTTCCTGGGGAGGAAAGACATGCCGCCGGAAACCTCGGGTTTTCGGCGGCATTTTCGTGACTTGGCGCAAAAATTTACGTTTCGGCACGGAATGTTAACCAGCCACTGCCAAAGGGTTGCAGAGATGGCGGCAAAATGAGGGTAATGCGCAGTGCTGAAACAAGTCATGCTCGGGTCGGGCGGCATTTTGCTCGCCGCGGCGATCTTTGCATCGTCGGTCAACACCGGGCCGGCACCGGTCGGCGCGCCTGTCGCCGCGCATGACCCGGCCGCAGCCGCGCCTCCGGTCGTGACGACCGTTCCGCCGCAGCCTGTCGTGGCACCGCCGCCACCTCAGCCCGAAGAGAGCGGCGATACCCAGTTCGGCGCACCGATGATTTCGACCAGACCGGTTGCCGAACATGTCGCCGAGCCTGCTCCGATCGTCACCGATCCGGACAGCGCTGTTGCCAATGGCGGGCGTCAGTACAACGCCCGCAACACGCCCCACAACTTTCCGATCCCCAGATAGGTCGGGCCGATCGAGGGTTCAGAGACAGGCGCGGGTCAGATAGCTCCGCGTTTCGGCTCCGATCAGCGCGGCATGGCCGTAATTCGGATGGGTGATCTGCACCATCGCGACGTTGCCCGCATCGTGCCAGGCCGCGATCGCCGCATCGTCCAGCGGGAAGTGCAGGAAATGCACCGCGCTGGCCTTGCCTGCAGCGCTGGTGCGCTCGACATCCTGCTCCGGCATGGCTGCGATCTTCACATGGCCGATGGTGAGGAAGATATGCTCTTCCACGCCGCCGATCGTGCGCAGGAACGCATCGCGCCGCTCGGGATTCTCGATCTCGAACATCAGCGTCGCGGTCAGTTCGCGGCCATTGGGCACCATCGGGTTATAGGCGGCCAGCTCGTCGGCGAGCTGCTCCTCGCCGCCCTTTTCGATGCGCAGCATCTCCTGGATCTGCAGCCACATGCTGTCCCAGCTTTCGAAGGTCAGCATCGCGTGCGGGCCGATCGCGAGCCGCGAGAATTTCTTGGCCAGAATGCTTTCCTGGCGCTTGTCCTTGCGGATCAGCTCGTAATCGGCGAGGTCCATGATGTCCTCGCGGGTGATCGAACGGCGGTCCCTGGGCATCGTCTTTTCCATTTCCGTTACAGTCCGTAAGCCTTGGCCATCAGTTCGACGGGATGGCCGATCCGTTCGGGCAGCTTCGCCGCGCCGCCCTGCTCCATCACCTGCTTGAGGTGCGATCCGGCGAGCGGGCATTCGCTGACCATGTAATCGGGCGCGGTCTTTTCGAGCGAGCGCACCGTCGGCCGCGCCAGCTTCACCGCCGTGTCGAAATTCTGCCGGTAGATGCCCCATTTGCCGCCATGGCCCGAACAACGTTCGGTCAGCACCGGCTTGGCCTCGGGAATGAGCTTGAGCATCTCCATCGCCTTGGGACCCATGTTCTGCGCGCGCGAATGGCAGGCAAAGTGCACACCGATGCTGGCGTCCATCGCCTCGACCGGGGTCAGCCCGGCCTGTTTCGACAGCTTGACGATATATTCGCTGATATCGTGCGTCGCGGCGGAGAGCTTCCTGATGTCCTCGTTGTCCGGCTCGATCAGCGGCCATTCGAACTTCATCATCAGCGCGCAGCTCGCGGTGATCGCGACGACGTCATAGCCCTGATCGATCAGCGGCGCGAAATGCGCGGCGATGCGCGCGGCGGCGCTGGCGACGGCGGGAAGGTCACCGTTCTCGAGCTTGGGCATCGCGCAGCATTCGGGATGCTCGATCCGCACTTCCACCCCGTTATGCGCCAGCACCTTGACCGCCGCCTCGCCGGGGGTCTGGTCGTTGAACTGGTCATAGCAGCTGGCATAGAGCGCGACACGGCGACCGAAGCCCGGCGCGTCCGGGTTGGGCGCAGGGTTCAGCGCGGCGGCGCGGTTGGTCAGCGGAATGTCCGCAAATTTGGGCAGGTGCGCGCGCTTGTCGATACCCAGCATCGACTGCATGATCCCGCGCGTCGTCCCGCTCTTGCCGTCGGTCGCCCAGTTGGCGACGTCCGAGAACACGCTGCCCAGCCTGCCGTTGCGGTCGGTCTCGGCGAGCAGCGCATCGGCCTTCGAGGTCATCCCCTTGCGATGCTCGACCGCGCGATAGCGCAGCATCAGATGCGGGAAATCGAGGTCGAATTCGTGCGGCGGCACATAGGGGCACTTCACCATGAAGCACATGTCGCACAGGGTGCAGGCATCGACGACCTGCTTGATCTGCCCGGCGGAGAGGTCCTCGACCTCCTCGTTCGGGCTTTCATCGATCATGTCGAACAGCTTGGGGAAGCTGTCGCACAGGTTGAAGCAGCGGCGGCAGCCATGGCAGATATCGAACACGCGGCGCAGCTCGGCATCAAGCGCGGCCTCGTCATACCAGGATTCCTCGCGCCACGGCAGCACATGCCGCGTCGGCGCATCGAGGCTGCCTTCCTTGTATTCGGTTGCCATCGCGACCCCCTGTCAGACTAGAATGACGTCGTTGCCCTCCCCCACGAGCGGAGGTTTGGACTGGACAGAAAAATGGCCTGCGCTTCGTGCCGAAGCACGAAGACGCAGGCCGAGTTGTCGTTCAACTGAAACTCAGGCTTCGGCCAGCAGCGCGTCGAGCGTCTTCTGGAACTTGCCGGCATGGCTCTTTTCCGCCTTGGCGAGCGTTTCGAACCAGTCTGCGATCTCGTCGAAGCCTTCGTCGCGGGCGGTCTTGGCCATGCCCGGATACATGTCGGTATATTCGTGGGTCTCGCCCGCGATCGCCGACTTCAGGTTATCGGCAGTCGAGCCGATCGGCTCGCCGGTGGCGGGGTCGCCGCACGCTTCGAGAAATTCGAGATGGCCGTGCGCATGGCCGGTTTCGCCTTCTGCGGTCGAGCGGAACACGGCGGCAACGTCGTTATGCCCTTCGATATCGGCCTTCTGGGCGAAATACAGATAGCGGCGGTTGGCCTGGCTTTCGCCGGCAAACGCGTCCTTCAGGCACTGTTCGGTCTTCGATCCCTTGAGTTCCATGGTCATCCCTCTTCGTGTGATTCAAAACCTTGATGCGGCAAGGGGTAAGGCCATGCCGCACGACGCGCCATGTGATTTTCTTGAACAGAATAATCGATAAAATCGATCAGCTTGATTGATAATGTTTCTCAATTACCGGCAATCTCCGCCATTTTGGGGGAAAACTTCCGCAATCCCCGTGACGAACGCAAAAACTGCCGTTAAACCGCCGCAACCGAAATCATATCAGAAGGGACGTTTCCTCATGAACAATGCTGAACTTGCAGAGAAAATTGCCGCCGACCACGGCGTGACCAAGGCGGATGCCCGCAAGCTGGTCGATGGCGTTTTCGCTGCAATTGCCGATGCTGCTGCCGCCGGCGAAGAAATCTCGATCAACGGCTTCGGCAAGTTCAAGGTCAAGGCGACGCCGGAGCGCGAAGGTCGCAACCCCGGCACCGGCGCCACCATCACCATCAAGGCCTCCAAGAAGCTCGGCTTCACCCCCGCAAAGGCGGTGAAGGACAAGCTGAACGGCTGATCCGTTCCGGCCTGAGCCCAACGACAAAGGCCTCGCCTCCATCGGGCGGGGCCTTTTCGTTTGTCCCCCATTTGCCCACCGCATTTGGCCGCGCGCCCGTTGCAACCGCTGGGTCAAGGCGATAGGGCCAGGGGCGTGGGCGCATCGATCGACATAGGTCTGGATGAGACAGGGCGGCCTGTCGGCATCGATATCGAGGAATTGCTGGCGACCAGGCTTCTGGTCCAGGGCAATTCCGGATCGGGCAAGTCGCATCTGCTGCGCCGCCTGCTCGAGGAAAGCGCCGGCCTTGTCCAGCAGGTCATCATCGACCCCGAAGGCGATTTCGCGACGCTCGCCGATGCCTATTCGCACATCGTCATCGATGCGGGCGACTATAACGAGCGCGAGATCGCACGCATCGCGGCACGCATTCGCGAGCACCGCGCTTCGGTGATCCTTAACCTCGAATCGCTCGAGCTGGAGGCGCAGATGACCTGCGCCGCGACCTTCTTGAACGCGATGTTCGATGCCCCGCGCGAACACTGGTATCCGGCGCTGGTGGTGGTCGACGAAGCGCAGATGTTCGCGCCTTCGGTCGCGGGCGACGTGCCCGATCCGGTGCGCCGCGCCAGCCTGTCGGCGATGACCAACCTGATGTGCCGCGGGCGCAAGCGCGGGCTCGCCGGCGCGATCGCGACGCAGCGCCTCGCCAAGCTCGCCAAGAATGTCGCGGCCGAAGCCAGCAATTTCCTGATGGGGCGCACGTTCCTCGACATCGACATGGCGCGCGCCGCCGACCTGCTCGGCATGGAGCGCCGCCAGGCCGAGCGCATCCGCGACCTTGAGCGCGGCTGCTTTCTGGGGCTGGGCCCGGCCATCTCCCGCCGCCCGGTGACCACGCGTATCGGCGCAACGCGCACCACCAGCCGCACCGGCACGCACAGGTTGCTGCCGATGCCCGAGGCGCAGGGCGAGGACCTGCGCGACATGCTGCTCGCCGCTGCTGCCAATGACGCCCCGGTGCCGATGCCGCCGCCGCGTCCGGTCCCGGTCGCCGCCGACGACCTGATCAGCACCATCGCGCCCGCACCTCTGCCGATGCCGGAGCAATCCGCAATGTTCGCCGCGCGCAAGGAGGCCGAGGACGCCGCCGATGCCATCGACGCCGAAGCGGTGGTTATCGCGGTGCTTGGCGACATGCTTGCAGATGGCAGCGCTGCGAGCCAGACCGAGGCACAGCTCTACCAGGATTTTTCGGTGCGCTGCAGGATGCAGCGGCTGATCCGCCCGCCGCTCGACATGGAAGGCTTCCGCCAGCGGCTGGCGCTCGCGCGCGGCGGCATTTTCGACCCGACCGACCCGGCGAGCGCGCCGTTGCTCGAGGCGGCGACCCGGCTGCCGCAGGAAATGTACGCGCCCTTCCTGCTGATCGCGCGCGCCGCGATGGAGGGCCAGCCCTGCCCAGACGACGCCGCTCTGGGCCGCGCCTATGGCACCAGCTCACCGGGCCGAATCCGGCGGCTGATCGACTATATGGAAAAGCAGGGCGTCATCGTCGTCCGCGCCGATTTTGGCGGGCGGCGCTCAATCGGCATTCCCGACCTGGGGCTCAGCACCGGGGCGGAATAGGGCTTCCATCCCCGGTCACCCTCACCCTTCCGGCGCTTTGCGCCTCCCTCCCTCTCCCGCCGGGAGAGGGAAGGGGCCCGCAGTGCGCAGCGGTGTGGGAAGGGTGAGGGCGACACCAGTCGGAAAAATCAGAACTCCGTCGCCTCGAAGCGCACAGGCTCGCCGATTGCGCTGTCGGCCAGCGTGTCTTCCCACATCACCCGGTGCCCGCGGATGATCGTGCCGATCGGCTTGCCGGTCAGTTCCATGCCGGTGAACGGGCTCCAGCCGCAGCGCGATTGCAGCCAGTCCTCGGTCACCGTCCAGCGCTTCTTGAGGTCGACGATCGTGAAATCGGCATCGTAACCCGCGGCGATCCGCCCCTTGCCGACCAGGCCGAAGATGCGCTGCGCGCCCGCCGAGGTAAGGTCGATCAGCCGCTGCATCGACAGCCGCCCATGGTGCATGTGATCAAGCAGCAGCGGCAGCAGCGTCTGCACGCCCGGCATGCCGCTTGGCGTATCGGGATAGGTCTTGCTCTTCTCCTCGATCGTGTGCGGCGCATGGTCTGATCCGATCACATCGGGCACGCCATGCGCCAGCCAGCGCCACAGCCCGTCGCGGTGCGCGCCGCTGCGGATCGGCGGGTTCATCTGCGCGTAGCTGCCGAGGCGCGGATAGGCCTCCTCCCCTGCCAGCGTCAGGTGCTGCGGCGTGACCTCGCAGGTGGCGATATCCTTGTGCTGCGCGATCAGCTCAAGCTCCGCCGGGGTGGTGATGTGCAGGATATGGATGCGCCGCTTCGCCTCGCGCGCGAGCCTGAGGATACGGCGCGTCGCGAGCATCGCGCTTTCGTCATCGCGCCAGACCGGGTGCGACGACGGATCGCCGGAAACGCGCAAGCCCGCGCGCTCGTTCATCCTGAACTCGTCCTCGGCATGGATCGCGACGCGGCGCTTGCCGCTGGCCAGTACCCGCGCGAGCGCCCCGTCATCCGCCACCAGCAGATCGCCGGTCGATGCGCCCATGAAGATCTTCACCCCCGCCGTGCCGGGAATGCGCTCCAGCTCCTTCAGCGATTCGGCATTGGCCGAGGTCGCGCCGACATAGAAGGCGTGATCGCACCACATGCGGTGGTGCGCGCGCGCGAGCTTGTCGGCGACGCGATCAGCCGTGTCGGTATTGGGCTTGGTGTTGGGCATCTCGAACACCGCGGTTACCCCGCCCATCACCGCGGCGCGGCTGCCCGATTCGAGGTCCTCCTTGTGCTCCAGCCCCGGCTCGCGGAAATGCACCTGGCTGTCGATCACGCCGGGCAGCACATGCAGGCCGGTGCAGTCGATCGTCTCGCCCGCATCGCCCGCAATGGCACCGATGCTGGCGATCCTGCCGCCGATGACGCCGATATCGGCGGAGACCGGTCCGCCGGGCAGGTAGACGGTGCCGTTCCTGAGGATCAGGTCGTAGCTCGCTGTCATCGCATCTCTCCGCTTGAAACTGGCTGAGCGATACGCATGTTGAGCGCCATGTCCACCCCCAGCCTGCTCGCCCGCCGCGCCCTGATCCGCCTGTCGCGCACCGATCCGCAAGAGGATGTGCGCGGCTTCCTGCAAGGACTCGTCACGCAGGACACGAAGGCCGTGACACCCGGAAACCCGCAATATGCCGGGCTGTTGAGCGCGCAGGGCAAGGCGATGTTCGATTTCCTGATATGGGACGATGGGAACGACGTGCTGATCGACTGCGAGGCGGAACATGCGGATGCGCTTGCCAAGCGGCTGACAATCTATCGCCTGCGCCGCAAGATTTCTATCGCGCGCGAGGAGGCGCTGGCGGTGCACTGGTCGCCCGAGTCCGTGCAAGGTGCTGCACCTGATCCCCGTCTGGCTGACCTGGGCTGTCGTTGGCTCGCCCCGGCTGGCGAAAGCGAGGCTGCAGACGAGGCGTGGAAGGCGCACCGGCTGGCGCTGGGCGTTCCCGAGGGCGCGGCCGAACTGGGCGACATCCTGTGGCTCGAAACAAATGCGGTGGAATTGAACGGGGTCAGCTTCACCAAGGGCTGCTATGTCGGGCAGGAAAACACCGCGCGGATGAACTGGCGGCAGAAGGTCAACCGCCGCATCGTCGTGCTGCCGATCGCCGAGGC
>CAXRCQ010000501.1:0-2740 GCA_964228845.1 Blastomonas sp. | reverse complement strand
GCCAGCGGTGACGTCGAGATTGCGGGTGACCTTGTAGGCACCTCCGACATCGAGCGAATAGCTGCCCTGATCGTTGAACGGACGAACTGCGCGGGTGGTCGGGGCCTGGACATCGTCCACCTCGATCCGCGGGCTGAACCGGCTCTTGCGCTGCGAAGCGCCACGGCCCAGTTCACCGATATCGGGAAGCGCCTCGTCCGACTGACGGATGCTGGCGGGCAGCGCGAACTTGGTGAAGCCCTTGGCCACGCCCAGGCTGAACGCGGTGGGCGTGATCTGGACGAGGCCATCACCCTTGCCCGCAGCGCTTGCCATATCGGGACGGATATTGATCGCCTTGGCCGAATCGGGACGGACGCGCACCGCAATGGTCAGCGCGCGCGGGCCATCCGTCGCTGCAGAGGCGGCAGGCGTGAAGCGGAACATCTTGTCGCCGCGCAATGCCGAGAACTTGAGCTTGTCGGCGAGACGCGGATCGACCGAAGCCGGGGTGAAAGAACCGATGCCACCGCGAGCGTCGATCGACACCGGACGCGAATCGAAACCTGAGGAGAAAGCGAGCGCAATCGACGGCACCAATGCCGCAGACCCGAGCAAAAGCCCCGATATCGCCAGCTTTTTTGTAACTCCCGCTTTCATTGTCTTAATCCGACCCCGCCGCATCCCTGATCATCGGGTTATCACAAAAAACCCTTGAAGGGGGGCTAAAGCACCATCTGGAAAAAATATTCTGTAACCGTTGCATACAATCCACAATCGGTTGCGGCGGTTGCATCGCTGGTGTGAAGATCCGAACCGCCCCGCACAGGCCAGACTAGCCGGGTGAATCTTGCTGCGCGCTGAACGCGCAAGGCCTTGCGCAAGTGCTTGCCGAAGCCCGCCAAGCCACTATAGAAGGCCGCTGTTTCAAGCTGCGAAGATACAAGGAAGCCGCCATGCCCGTACCCCGTTTTGCCCGTGCCGCCCTTTGCGCCGCTGGCACGCTGGCGCTGCTTTCTGCCTGCGGCGGCGGGGAAAAGCGCGCCGAGGCGGATATCGCCGCCAGCCAGGTGACCACCATCGGCGTCAACAGCTATCTGTGGCGCGCCTCGCTCGACGCGCTGTCGTTCATGCCGCTGCTTCAGGCAGACAGCGCGGGCGGCGTGATCGTGACCGACTGGTATGCCAATCCGCAGAGCCCGTCCGAAAGGATGAAGGTGACCGTGTCGATCCTCGACCAGGATCTGCGCGCCGATGCGCTGCGCGTCGCCGCCAGCCGCCAGGTCAACCAGAACGGCCAGTGGGTCGATGCCCCGGTCCGCGCTGCCACGGTGCAGAAGCTCGAAGAGGTCATCCTCACCAAGGCCCGCGACCTGCGCCAGTCCGCCATTCGCGAATAACACCCTGTCTTTCAGAGGGATACAATGAACGAGAAGACGCGGTTCAATCCGCTGGCCGCCGATGCCCGCTGGCAGTCGGTGTGGGACGAGCGCCAGTCCTTCAAGGCAGACAGCAACAGCCCCAAGAAAAAGGCCTATGTGCTGGAGATGTTCCCCTATCCGTCGGGGCGCATCCATATCGGCCATGTGCGCAACTATACGATGGGCGATGTCATTGCGCGCTTCCGCCGGATGCAGGGCTTCGAGGTGCTGCACCCGATGGGCTGGGACGCGTTCGGCATGCCCGCCGAAAATGCCGCGATGGAAAAGGGCGTGCAGCCAGGCGGCTGGTCCCGCGACAATATTGCCGCGATGCGCAAGCAGTTGAAGCGCCTGGGCTTCGCGCTCGACTGGAGCCGCGAACTCGCCACCTGCGAACCGGAATATTATGGCCATGAACAGGCGCTGTTCCTCGACCTGTATGCCGCAGGGCTGGTCTATCGCAAGGAAAGCGCGGTCAACTGGGACCCGGTCGATCAGACGGTGCTCGCCAACGAACAGGTGATCGACGGCAAGGGCTGGCGCTCGGGCGCGCAGGTCGAACGGCGCAAGCTCAGCCAGTGGTTCCTCAAGATCACCGACTTTGCCGACGAACTGCTCGAAGGCCTGGATACGCTGGAAGACTGGCCCGAAAAGGTGCGGTCGATGCAGGCGAACTGGATCGGCAAGTCGCAAGGGCTGACGTTCAGCTTCACGCTGTCGGGCGGCGCCGGGACCATACCCGTCTATTCCACCCGCCCCGACACGATCTTCGGGGCGAGCTTCGTCGCGATCGCGGCGGACCACCCGCTAGCGGTCGAACTGGCAGCGACCAATGCCGAGGCGCAGGCGTTCATCGAGCGCTGCAAGGCGGGCGGCACCACCGCGGCGGAGCTGGAAACCGCGGAAAAGCTGGGCTTCGATACCGGCCTCAAGGCTATCCACCCGTTTGACCCGAGCTGGGAACTGCCCGTCTTCATCGCCAATTTCGTGCTGATGGACTATGGCACCGGCGCGGTGATGGGCGTGCCCGGGCACGACCAGCGCGACCTGGATTTCGCGCGCAAGTACATGCTGCCGGTGACCCGCGTCGTCGCGGCCGAGGGCGAGGAGAACGCGCCCATCCATGACGAGGCCTATACCGGGCCGGGCCGGATCATCAATTCGAGCTTCCTCGACGGCATGGCGGCGGAAGAGGCCAAGGCCGCGGTGATCGCGCGTGCCGAAGCCGAAGGCTGGGGCCAGGGCACCACCGTGTGGCGGCTGCGCGACTGGGGCGTGTCGCGCCAGCGCTACTGGGGCACGCCGATCCCGTTCATCCATTGTGACGATTGCGGCGTCGT
>CAXRCQ010000500.1:0-3699 GCA_964228845.1 Blastomonas sp. | reverse complement strand
GATATGGCCCGAGCCCGCGAGCACGAAGCGGGTGGGGCCGGAGAGCTGCTCGTTCAGCCGCCACACGCTCTCCAGCGGCGCGATATGGTCTTCCTTGCCCGCCTGGATATAGGCCGGGGTCTGGATGAGGCGCAGGTCGATCGGCGTGCCGTCGATCACGATCGATCCGGGCTGGACCAGCCGGTTGTCGCGGTACAGGTCCTTGAGATACGACTTGTGCCACTTGGCGGGCAGGTTAGTGGTGTCGCCGTTCCAGTGCAGCAGGTCGAACGGGGGATAATCCTCGCCGAGCAGATAATTGTTGATCACATAGGTCCAGAGGAGGTCGCGCCCGCGCAGCAGGTTGAAGGTCGCGGCCATGTAGCGCCCGTCGAGATAGCCGGAGCTTCCGAGCTGCTCGATCAGCGCGAGCTGCTCGTCGTCGACGAACAGGGTGAGGTCGCCCGCCTTTTCGAAATCGACCTGCGCGGTGAAGAAGGTGACCGATTTCACCCGCTCGGCCTCGCCGCGCTTGGCGAGCAGCGCCAGCGTGGCGGCGAGCGTGGTCCCCGCGACGCAATAGCCGATGGTGTGGACCGACGGCACGTCGAGCAGGTCGCGCACGGTATCGATCGCCTCGATCTGCGCCTTGACATAATCGTCCCAGATCACCTCAGCCATGCTCTCGTCGGCGGACTTCCACGAGACCATGAACACGGTGATGCCCTGTTCGGTCGCCCATTTGACGAAGCTCTTCTGCGGGTTGAGATCGAGAATGTAGAAGCGGTTGATCCAGGGCGGGAAGATGACCAGCGGTGTCTCCACCACCTCGTCGGTCGCGGGGGCATATTGGATGAGCTGGAACAGCGGGCTTTCGTACACGACCTTGCCCGGCGTCACCGCGATGTTGCGGCCGAGCTCGAACGCGTTCGGGTCGGTGTGCGTGAGCTGGCCCTTGCGCATGTCGGACAGCATATGGTCGAGGCCCTTGAGCAGATTCTCGCCCTTGCTCTCGCCCATCTTCTCCATCACCAGCGGATTGGTGAGCGCGAAATTGGCGGGGCTCGACGCGTCGATCATGCCCTTCAGCGCAAAGCGCAGCTTTTCCTTCTGCTTGGGCTCGAGCCCCTCGAGCCGGTCGGCGACGCGCAGCATCTGTTCGCTGACCATCAGATAGCTCTGCTGGATCAGCGCATAGACCGGGTTGTCGTGCCACTGGCGCGCGGCGAAGCGGCGGTCGCTGCGCAGTTCGGGCACGCTGCCTGGCATCTTCGGCGGGCCGCCCTCATGCTCGGCGATCAAGGCAGGCGGGGTCATCGCGCCGATAAAGCCCTGCCACAAGGTCATGCCGTCGCGCCACATATCGGCCTGGGCATCGAGCATCGCCTGCGGCATGGTGCCCATCCAGGCGGGGAGCTTCGCCTGGAACGCCTGCGGATCGGTCAGCGCGGGCAGATCCTTCTGCGCCATCTGCTGCGCCATGGTCGCGGCATGTTCCAGCATCATCTGCTGCGCGCGGCCAAACACCCAGGTCCAGTGCTGCATCTCTTCCAGCGTGGGCAATCCCGGCGGGGTGAAGTCGTTCTCGGCGGACATGGGCGGCCTCTCGTTCTGGATGCTTTGGGCTGTCCTAGCAGTGGTCGGTTGCAAAGATAAGTCCTTCTAAATCCTCCCCTGCAAGGGGAGGGGCACCATCCGCAGGATGGTGGAGGGGTGTCCATGCCTGCGAACGGGCTACACCCCTCCGTCGCGCCTGCGGCGATCCACCTCCCCTTGTAGGGGAGGATTGTCAAAGCTGCCCGCTTTTGCTCGACAGGCGCGCGCACATAGGTCAAGGATGCCGCTCCATTCACGGAGAACTGAAAAGCGAAATCCTTATGTCCGACGAATTCTACCGCATCAAACGCCTGCCGCCTTATGTGATCGCTGAAGTCAATGCGATGCGGGCCGCGGCGCGAGCGGCCGGAGAGGACATTATCGATCTGGGCATGGGCAATCCCGACTTGCCGCCGCCGCCGCATGTCATCGAGAAGCTCTGCGAAGTCGCGATGAAGCCCGATGCGCACGGCTATAGCCAGTCCAAGGGCATTCCGGGCCTGCGCCGCGCCCAGGCGAACTATTATGCGCGCCGCTTCAATGTCGAACTCGACCCCGAGACCGAGGTCGTGGTGACCATGGGATCGAAGGAAGGCCTGTCGAGCCTCGCCACCGCGATCACCGCGCCGGGCGATGTCGTGCTCGCGCCCAATCCCAGCTATCCGATCCACACCTTCGGCTTCATCATCGCGGGTGCGACGATCCGGTCGGTGCCGACCACTCCGGACGAGAAGGACTGGCGCTCGCTCGACCGCGCGATGGCGTTCACCGTGCCGCGGCCTTCGGTGCTGGTGGTCGGCTATCCCTCCAACCCGACCGCAGAGGTGGTCGACCTGGCCTTTTACGAGCGGCTGGTCGCCTGGGCCACGGAGAACAAGGTCTGGATACTGTCCGACCTCGCCTATAGCGAGCTCTATTACGACGGCTGCCCGACGCCCTCGATCCTGCAGGTGCCGGGTGCGAAGGACGTGGCGATCGAATTCACCTCGATGTCGAAGACCTATTCGATGGCCGGATGGCGCATGGGCTTTGCCGTGGGCAACCGTCAGCTCATCGCGGCGCTCACCCGGGTGAAGAGCTATCTCGATTATGGAGCATTCACGCCGATCCAGGCAGCGGCCTGCGCGGCGCTCAACGGCCCGCAGGATATCGTCCAGAAGAACCGCGAACTCTATCACAAGCGCCGCGACGTGATGATCGATGCGTTCGGCCGGGCAGGGTGGGACATTCCCGCTCCGCGCGCCTCGATGTTCGCCTGGGCCCCGCTGCCGCCTGCGCTCAAGCATATGGGATCGCTGGAATTTTCCAAGCAGCTGCTGCAGCACGCCAAGGTCGCGGTCGCGCCGGGTGTCGGCTATGGCGAGGACGGCGAAGGCTATGTCCGCATCGCGATGGTCGAGAACGAGCAACGCCTGCGCCAGGCGGCACGCAACGTGAAGCGCTATCTCGCGAGCATGGGCGTCAACACGCCGGGCCAGGCCGTCGGCTCCTGATGCAACTCTCCATTTCGGAGACGACTTCGCTAAAAGCGACAGGATGAACGCGCTTTAATGCTTCCCGAGGCCCGCAGGGGTGCCTCGGGGGGCGGCCATGAAATTTCCATCCGATGCGGCGTTGGGCGGGGCAGCGACCGGCGGAACAGGATCAGGCTCCCGTTGGTTGCTGGTGGGCGGCGATAATCTTGGGCTGGAGCGGATGGCGCTGATACTGGCGCATTTCGGCATTGATGCTCAGCCCTTTGCGCGCGATCCCGCCGACGCGCGCCATCGCCCTGTTCTGTGCGATGCACGGCAGCGAGAAACTGCAAGCCTGTGGATCAATGACCTTCCATCGCGATCGGCTCCACTGGTTTTCATCGGTGCGGGAACGTCCGGCACGCGGGCGCGATTGATCGACGCGGGGGCTGCCGATGCGGTGTCCGCCCGCATCGGGACGGGGGAGCTTGCGGCCCGGATGAAAGCGGCCGACCGATTTCACCAGGCGATGCGGGGGCAGGTGCATCTTGCCGGTTTCAGCTTCGATACCGGTCTGCGCCAGGTGCGCTGGCGCGGTACGACGCTGTCGCTGATGCCGCGCGAATATGATCTGCTGCTGATGCTGGCGCGACAGCCCGGGCGGGCGATC
>CAXRCQ010000499.1:0-13832 GCA_964228845.1 Blastomonas sp. | reverse complement strand
GCCAGCGGTGCAGGAGATCAGCGCGACGAAACGGGATTGATCGGCGCGATCAGTTCCGCAGCCGCTCGATCGCCTGGGCGAGTGCGACATAGAGCTTGCCGGTCTCCGACGACAGCAGCGTGACCCCCATCACGCCGCCGTCACGGGTCGACAGCACGGTGCGCAACATGCTCTCGAAATCGTGGATATAGCGGTTCACCAGCTCGAAGAACTCGGGATCATTCTCATAGGCCGCAGCGATATCCTTCGCCTCGCCATTGTCGATCAGCCGCACCGCGCGCCGCGTGAATACGCCGCGATCGCCGCGCAGATAGGCCGACCAGGCGGTGTCGCTGACTTCGGCGGAGAGGATCTTGTCGACGTCGATCGCGGTGGAATTGAGCGATTCGGTGAGCAGCGCGAGCCGACGTGCGAAATCATTGTCGGTGCGCTCCTCCGCCAGTTCGCGCGCATCGGTGACGCGACGTTCCAGATGCGTGGCAAGATCGTCGACGCGCGAAAGCTGGTCCTTGAGGTGGAGGCTGGCCTCGCTGGTGGCACCTACCGCGCGGTTGATCGCGCTCTCCAGCTTGCCGACCAGCTCTTCCGCCTTGCCGCGCAACACCTTTTCGAGCGCGGCCGCGCTGTCCTGGCCGAGCTTGTCGGTCGCGCCAGCAATCGCGCGGTCCATGGCGCGGCGCGCCTCGTCGGCAGCGGCCTGCGCCTCACGATGCACGTCGCGCATCGTTTCGACCAGCTTGATTGCCGATGTCTCGTTGATCTGGTCGATATCGTCGCGCGCCGACCGCATCGCCGCAATGAGTGCGCCGATATCCTCCGCGCGCTCACGCCAGCCAGCCTCGCTCGATTCGGCCAGCCTTGCCACCTCGGCACCCTGTTCGGCGATGCGCTGCTCGAAATTGCCGAGAACCGATCCCAGCCGAATCATTTCGCCATCGACCAGCCCGACGCTGGCACGCAGGCTGACGACGCCCTGCTCGCTCTCGCCGGTCTTGCGGCCGAGTGCGTCGAGCGCCTGCGGTATCGTTTCTCCGACCTGCTGCTCGATCGCTGCCAATTGGCTGCGAACGCGCTGCGACTTGGCATCGAAAATCTCGGCATGTCCGCTGCCCGCGGCCAGTTTTTCAGACAGCGCGGCAACATTGGAATCGAGCGCGGACAGGGCAAAGGCGAGCCGGGCAATCGCTTCGCTGCTCTGCGTGTCCATCGCCTGCAACCGACGCTCGGCATCGCCGATCTGCGCATCGGCAGCGGCGATGATCTGCCGGATCGTGGCTTCGCTCTCGCCTGCCGAGGTCGCGAGAGTCCCCAGCGTCAGACCAAGATCGTCGGCAGCGGCGCGCACATCCTGCCGGCTGCGACTGGCGCGCTCGGTCATCGCTTCGGCCATCCTGGCAAGCGACCCTTCGAGTTCGCGCACCTGCTCGCCCAGTTGCTCGGCCTGCACTTCGGCGGTTCGGTCGAGATTGCTGCGCGTGTTGGCAAGACGGCTGGCGACGGTCTCGATCGCGCGGTCCATCTGGTCGCTGGCCTCTGCGACATGAGTCGTGAGTGCAGCGCCGCTGGTTTCGACCGACTGGGCCAGCCGCGCGGTCGCGGCATCCGATTGCTGGACCAAAGTCGCGATCTGCGCGCTCGCCGCCTGGCCGAACGCGTTGAGCTTCTGGAACGCGCCGATCATGCTTTCGACCTGAGTTTGCGCGGTGCGTCCGGCATTGCCGATCTGGTTGGTCACATCCTTGGCCGAATTCGCGATGACCGGCAGATGGTTGCGCAGCTTGTCCATGTTGCCCGAGGCTGCCGCGCTGACCTCGCCGATCGCACGCATGCCGGTATCGCTCGCCTCGATCGTCGCGCGCAATTCCTCGGCAAAGCTGCGCAAGCGATCGCTCGACACGCGACCGAGCGATTCGAGCTCGAGGCTCTGGTTGGCGAGGAACTCGCGCGCCAGCGACAGCTCGGCATTCACATGCGCCAGCCGCGCTTCGAGCATCGCGCTTTCGGCGCGCAACGATCCGGCAACCTGGGCAAAGCGCTTCGCCTCGCTGGTGCTGTTGCGCTGAACGGCGAGATAGAGCACCGCGATCAGCGCCACTGGCATGGCCCATTGCGCGACGGCCTGGATGGCAAGCGCAGGGGTCATCATGCCCAGCCACATCGGCAGCGAGGCCCAGACATAGGCAGCCGTCCACAGCATGCCGGTCGCTAGCGCGATCCATGCCCCGCGGCCGATGCCGGGCGCGCTCGCCGGCAGGTCGTCCTCATCGGCCCAGGGAACATGCGAATCGCCCGCCTCCCCTGCCGTATCGCGCGCAGGCAGGGTCGGTACCGCCATGTCCGGCACCGGCTCCTGCGCCGCAGGATTGTCGTCGCTGCGGCCATGCCGCAGGTCTATGATCTTTTTCCCCTCGCCCATGAAATATCCTTAACAGATTTTGCCGGGCCAGAAACTGAAAGTTAAGGCGGCTCGTCTATTCGGATGCGTCATGGCATATGAATCCGGAGCATTGAACGCGGCGCTGGCCGCAGCCGTCGGCAGCGATCCCGACCTGCTGGCAGAACTGCGCGGTGCATTCATCGAGAGCGCCGCTCGGCAGATCGATCTGCTGGGCCGCGCGCGCTGCGATGCCAACTGGCATTTTGCGGCGCTTCGCCTGAAGAGCCTGGCGGCGAGCTTTGGCGTACAGGGCATCGTCGATCTCGCCGATCAGGCACTGGAAGGCGCCCCGGGCGATCCGGTGGTGCTGCGCGATCTGGCGGCGACCATGCGCGATTTCGGCGACAGCTCTGCCAACTCCATGTAAACTCGCACATATTGCGCCAGGCAGATAGCCTGCCGGTTGGCATGGGCGAGGCCAGCCGATAAGAGGACCGCTTCTGCAACCGGAGCTGACCCCTTTTCGTGCGCGCTGCCCTGATATCGCTGATCGAGACCGTTCCCGGCGGCACGGGGCTGCGCGGCGCGCTACCGCTGGCCCATGGACGACTCGCCATGCTGCATGTCGATCTGGCAGCCGAGGCGGGTGCGGGCGAAGTCCTGTGCCTGATCGGCGCAGTCGATGACAGCGTGCGCGAGATCGAGGCCTATGCCGCGCGACGCGGCATCGCCTGTCATCTGGTCCGATCGATCGCCGATATCAGCGTCCGGCTGGCGAGCGAGGACGAGCTGCTGGTGATGGCCGACGGCCTGTATGTCGCGCCGGGCGAGACCGCGCGGCTGGCGCGCGAGACCGGCACTTTCGTCGCCACCTTCGCCCCCGGCGATGGCGCGCGGGTTCTGGTCGAGCGGTTCGAGCGGATCGACATCAACCATGTCTGGGCGGGTCTGGCCTGCGTGCGTGCGCGCGATCGGGTCGAGGCGCGCGACCTGCCCGAGGACTGGAGCGTCCAGTCGGCGCTGCTCCGTCTGGCCGTGCAGAAAGGCTATCGGCGCGCGCTGCTGCCGTTTTCGCTCGCCGAAGCGGGGCGTGTGGCGATCGTGCGCATCGCCGCGGAAAGCGACACGCTGGCGCTCGAGGAACTGGCGGGATCGAGCGGCGCGCTGGGCGGCCGGTTCGTGCAGAGCAGTCTGGTCGGAAAGCTGGCGCGCAAGGCCTGGTCGGCTCGGTGGAGCAGACCCGCGCTGCGCATTTCGGCCATGGCCTTGCCGCTGCTGGGCATCGGGCTTGCGGCGACCGGGTTCAGTGCGGCGGCTCTTGCGCTCCTCGTGGCGGGGCGCGTCAGCGGGCATGCCGCCAACCGCCTGTTCGGACGCTTCGCCGGATCGGATTCCGCGCCTTGGGAGCAGTCCGCTCGAAACGCAGCCTTCGCGCTCGCCTTCATCGTCGTCACCGTACTCAGCGTGGCAGCATCGGACCGCCTGTCCGGGCTGTTCGCCGCGCTGATGCTGCCCGGCCTTGCGACCGTGCTCGGCCGGACTACCGGCCCGCTGCCGCGGTTGTGGCGGGGACTGGCAGGATCGCCCAGCCTGATCGCGCTGGCTGCGCTGCTCGCGCTTCCCTTCGGCGTGCTGATGCCGATGCTGATGCTCTGGAATCTCGCGCTGACCGGTCTGTTGCTTTGGCAGACCCGAGTTCTTCCGGTTGCGTTGGACAAGGCCCCTCCCCATATCTGAAGACACGCTCGGGGGCGTTGAACTAACAGCATTTTAACCAGCAGTTGGTAGGGCATAAGGCGATGAAAACCGACATGGCCCCTGCACGCCCGGCCCTACGGGATGGTGGCGCTTTGCTGCGTCAGGCCGAAATGCAGGCCCGCCAGGCGATGGCGGTTCCGGCGCTGGTACGCCAGCATCTGCTCCCTGAAAGCGCGCAAGCGTTGCGCGAGGACGATCTCAGCCTGATGGGCGGCTTCATCGATTCGATCGCTGCGCGACTGTCGGAAGCACTTGCGGTGGACGGCGATCCCGTCGAGCCTGGCGATCTTGTCCGACACGTCGTGCTGGCGCACGCACCCACCGCGCGGCTCGTCCACGCCCGCGCTGTCGAGGCCCGATTGTGCCGCCATAGCGGGCTGGTCGGCCTGCACGTACCTGAACTGCCATCCCGCATCGAGAGCCAGGTCAGCGACGCACAGGACGAGCTCGCCGAAGCGGCAATGGCGCTGATCATCGCGCAAAGCCGCTTCCTCAGCCGCGCCCAGGCCTTCGCCCTCGATCTCGACGAATTTCCACCCGAGATTTTGCACGGGCTGGTCCGGCTTGCGCTCGCGTGGCTGCAGGGGCAGCCGGGAGCCGATCCGCTGGCGCTCGCAGGCGCGAGCGATGCGCTGCTGCAGGGCTTTGACGAACGGTGCGGTCGGCCTCACCGGCTGATGCGTTTCTGTCACCTGTTCGCGCTGCCGCGCGCGGGCGATGACTGGTCGCTGGCGGACAACGGCCCTTCGCTGGTCATGGCGATGGTCGAGCGCGCGAGCGACCTGCCCTCCGATCTGCTGTTCGACATGCTGCGCGATCCCGATATGGCGCGACTGGCCGTGGTGCTCCGCGCGTGCGGACTGGAGCCCGACACCGCTGCCCGGCTGCTCCAGGGGCTTGCGATGATTGCATCGCTTCGCGTCGAGGACGTGCCCGCTGCTGCCGATTTGCGCGCGCTTCCGTCCGACGACGCGGCGCGGTTGCTGGCGCTCTGGCGCAACCTCGCGCCCGATAGTCTGCCGGGAACCGGCTGGTGAACGCGCAACCGCAGGACAAGGCCGCCATGCTGGTCGAGGACGCGCATGCCGCGTCGCTTGCGGCTTTCGTGGATCGCGACGGCCGTCTGGTCCGCGCCGACCCGCCGCTCGCCGACTTGAACGCCAGCCTGGGTGGCAGCCTGGGAGAGATACTGGCGGTACCATCGCTGCTCGATCTGGCGCGGCATTGCATGCGGCTCGGCATGCGGCTGTCGCGTCCGGTTTCGGCTGTCGGTGCGCGCGCCGCGATCGATATGTGGTGCGAATGCCTGCCCGGCTGCGACGGGGTAGACCTTCGGATCGCGCAATGGCGCTCGCACCCCCTGCCCGCCGCGATGGCAGAACCGGCACCAGCCGCGCGGCAGTTTCTGGATGGCCCGCTGGTCCTGCGTGTCGATCCGCTGGGCCGCATCCTGCACATCGCATCGCAGGCCGATTTGCCGTCGGGCTGGGAGCCTGAACGCTCGACGCTCAAGCCCTTGGGGACGCTGATTCTGCGCGAAGATGGCAGCCCTCTGGTTCTCGCCGACTGCCAGAACGGCACACGCGTCCGGCTGGCCGGAAGCGAGCAGGCATGGCAGCTGCAACGGGTTCGCGATGAACAGGGGGCAGGCTGGCACATCATCCTGCGCGAAGCGCCCGCCCCTGCCGGAGTGGATGATCCCGCGCCGCTGCCGCCACTGTTCGACGGCGAGCGGCTCGAGCGGATGTTCGGCAGCCAGATCGGCCCTGCGCTCCGCCAGCCGATCGGGCGGATCATCGCCAATGCCGAGACCATCGGCGGAAGACTGGAAGGGCCGCTGCGCGCCGACTATGCCGGATATGCCGGCGATATCGCGTCGGCAGGGCGTCACCTGCTGGCGCTGATCGACGACCTTGCCGATCTTGAGGCCATCGAGGCGAGCGGTTTCAGCACCGCGCGCGAGCCGGTCGATCTTGCCGATCTCGCCCGCCGGGCGGCCGGACTGCTTGCGCTCAAGGCCGCTGACCGCTCGATCCGCATCGACCGGCCCGCCGACGACGAGGCACTGCCCGCGACCGGAGAGTTCCGCCGGGTGCTGCAGGTACTGCTCAACCTGCTGGGCAATGCCATCAATTACGCGCCCGATGGATCGATGATCTGGCTGCGGCTCGACGACGGTCCCGATTGGGCGAGCATCACCGTCGCCGATCAGGGCCCGGGGATGTCCGACGAAGAACAACAGCGGCTGTTCAACAAATGGGAACGGCTCGGCCGCAGTGGCGACGGCGGCAGCGGGTTGGGGCTTTACATCTCGCGCAGGCTGGCGCTGGCGATGCAAGGCGATCTGACGGTGGAAAGCGCGCCCGGCCAGGGGGCGCGCTTCACCTTGGTACTGCCCAAAAGCTGACCAAACCGGATTATTGCGGCATTACCGGTGCCTGGGCGCAGCGCTTGCGGTCACCGGCATTGCATGCCGCGACATCGGCTTCCCACTGCGCATAGATGGCGTCGTAGAGCTTCTTCACCTCGGCATATTCGGACTGCGCGCGCGCGCGTGAATCCACCGTGTTCTCGTAGAGCTTCATCTGGCTTTCATAGCTGGCACGGCGCGCCTCGTAATTCGCCAGATTGGCAGCGTTCTGGGCGAGCTGCGCATTCGACGCCTGGACCTGCGCGGCATTGGCGGCTTCTCGCTGGGCCTGTTCCTCGGGCGTGCTGGGGTTACGCGTAACGGGCGAAGGCTCCATCGACCCGGTATCCGGCTCCTCGGTGGCAGGCTGACTCGCCTGCTGGGCGATCGCGGGCATGGACAGCGCCGAAGCCGCCAGAGCGAAGGCGAGCGTAGCACGACCGAACGAATGCATCTTCATGATCTTGTTCCCTCAAGACAAAGTTGATCTCGATTAACACGGGTACGATCATCGCTCAAAGCGGTTCCGTTCATCGCACGCGCCGCCCTTGCAGCGCGCAAGCCCCAGCCCCATGTTCCGCCCGCGACCCGGCTCAACCGCCGCAGCGTGCTCTCCCCGCTTGCCAGCGGAACATCAATAGAACATAAGGCCGTTCATGCTCACTCACATCTCTGTGCGCGGCGCGCGCGAACACAATCTCAAGGGCGTGGACATCGATCTGCCGCGCGATCAGCTGATCGTCATCACCGGGCTCTCGGGCAGCGGCAAGTCGAGCCTGGCGTTCGACACCATCTATGCCGAGGGGCAGCGGCGCTATGTCGAGTCGCTTTCGGCTTATGCGCGCCAGTTCCTCGAGATGATGCAGAAGCCCGATGTCGAGCATATCGACGGCCTGAGCCCCGCGATCAGCATCGAGCAGAAGACGACAAGCCGCAACCCGCGCTCGACGGTCGCGACCGTCACCGAGATCTACGATTACATGCGCCTGCTCTGGGCGCGCGTGGGCGTGCCCGATTCACCCGCCCCGGGCCTCCCGATCACCGCGCAGACCGTGAGCATGATGGTCGACCGGGTCATGGCGATGCCCGAAGGCACGCGCTTCTATCTGCTTGCGCCCGTGGTGCGCGGCCGCAAGGGCGAATATCGCAAGGAGCTGGCCGAATGGCAGAAGGCGGGCTTCACGCGCGTGCGCATCGACGGCGAGATGCACGAGATCGACGCAGCGCCTGCGCTCGACAAGAAGTACAAGCATGACATCGAGGTCGTGGTCGACCGCATGGCGGTGCGCGAGGGCATCGAGACGCGGCTGGCCGACAGTTTCGAGACTGCGCTGAAGCTTGCCGATGGCCTGGCCTATGTCGATCTGGCGGATGGGACTGTAGCGGCGCTGGGCGAACCATCGACACTCGCGGCGGCTGAAGCTCCGGCAGCACTGGAAGAGAAGCCCAAGAAGGGCATGAAGAACGCCGGCATCCCCGACAACCGCATCATCTTTTCCGAGCGCTTCGCCTGCCCCGTATCGGGCTTCACGATCGAGGCGATCGAGCCGCGGCTATTCTCGTTCAACGCGCCGCAGGGTGCTTGCCCCGCCTGTGACGGCCTGGGCGAGAAGATGTATTTCGACCCGCAACTGGTCGTGCCCAACGAGGAGCTCAGCCTCAAGAAGGGCGCGATCGTGCCATGGGCCAAGTCCAACCCGCCCTCGCCCTATTACATGCAGGTGCTCGCCAGCCTCGGGCGCGAGTTCGGCTTCTCGCTTGATACGGCATGGAATGCTCTGCCGGGCGAAGTGCGGCTGATCATCCTGCACGGTACGGCGGGCAAGCCGGTGACGCTGCGTTTTCAGGACGGGCGCAAGAGCTATGAGGTCAAGAAGCCGTTCGAGGGCGTGATCGGCAATCTCAACCGCCGCATGCTCCAGACCGACAGCGCCTGGATGCGCGAGGAGCTGAGCAAGTATCAGACTGCGCAGCCCTGCGAAGTCTGCGACGGCACGCGCCTCAAGCCCGAAGCGCTTTCGGTCAAGGTGGCCGGCGAGGACATCTCGATCTCGACCCGCCGCTCGGTCGCCGATGCGCTGCATTTCTTCGAGACGCTGAACGACAAGCTCGGTCCGCAGCAGCAGCAGATCGCCAAGGCTATCCTCAAGGAAATCATCGAGCGGCTGGGCTTTCTCAACAATGTCGGGCTCGATTATCTCAATCTAGATCGTACCTCGGGCACGCTTTCGGGCGGCGAATCGCAGCGTATCCGGCTTGCCAGCCAGATCGGCAGTGGGCTTTCAGGCGTGCTCTATGTGCTCGACGAACCGAGCATCGGGCTGCATCAGAAGGACAATGACCGGCTGCTGGTAACCCTGAAGCGCCTGCGCGATCTGGGCAACACCGTGATCGTCGTCGAGCATGACGAGGACGCGATCCGCACCGCCGATTATATCGTCGATCTCGGCCCCGGCGCGGGCGTGCATGGCGGCGAGGTGGTCGCCAAGGGCACCCTGCCCGAACTGCTCGAGGCGAAGGAGTCGCTCACGGCGCAATATCTGACCGGCGAGCGCCGGATCGAGGTGCCCAAGAAGCGCCGCAAGGGCAATGGCAAGAAACTGACCGTGCACAATGCCCGCGCCAACAACCTGACCGGCGTCACGGCATCGATCCCGCTCGGCACCTTCACCTGCATTACCGGGGTATCGGGCTCGGGCAAGTCGAGCTTCACCATCGACACCCTGTATGCGGGCGCGGCGCGCGCGCTCAACGGCGCGCGGATCATCGCGGGACCGCACGACAGGATCACGGGCCTCGAACATTGCGACAAGGTGATCGATATCGATCAGTCGCCCATCGGCCGCACCCCGCGATCGAACCCCGCGACCGATACCGGCGCGTTCACCAACATCCGCGACTGGTTCGCCGGGCTGCCGGAATCGCTGGCGCGCGGCTCCAAGCCGGGCCGGTTCAGCTTCAACGTCAAGGGCGGTCGCTGCGAGAAATGCCAGGGCGACGGCGTCATCAAGATCGAGATGCACTTTCTGCCCGATGTGTATGTCACCTGCGAGGAATGCGGCGGAAAGCGCTACAATCGCGAGACTCTCGAGGTAAAGTTCAAGGGCCACAGCATCGCCGATGTGCTCGACATGACGGTCGAGGATGCGGTCGAGTTCTTCAAGGCGGTGCCACCGATCCGCGACAAGATGGCGATGCTGTGGGAAGTGGGCCTGGGCTATGTCAAGGTCGGCCAGCAGGCCACGACCCTGTCCGGCGGCGAGGCGCAACGCGTCAAGCTCGCCAAGGAACTGTCGCGCCGCTCGACCGGGCAGACGCTGTACATTCTCGACGAGCCGACCACGGGCCTCCATTTCGAGGACGTGCGCAAGCTGCTCGAGGTGTTGCACAGGTTGGTCGATCAGGGCAACAGCGTGGTGGTGATCGAACACAATCTGGACGTCATCAAGACGGCGGACTGGATCATCGACATGGGCCCCGAAGGCGGCGTCAAGGGTGGCCAGGTCGTCGCCGAGGGCACTCCGGAGCAGGTGGCGAGGGTCGCAGGCAGCTATACCGGCCAGTATCTGGCGCCCCTGCTGAAGCGCTGATGGGCTATCGACCGGAATTCGAGGCGGCGTTGCGCATGTTTGCCAAGGTTAGCGAGGCCATGGCGCGGCGGGGTTATACCCGACCGGTTCTGGTGGGGGGCGCTGCTGCCGAATTCTATACGGCAAGCGCAATTTCGACTCTTGATTTCGACGTTTGCTGCATCGCCGACCACATCTTAGGCGAGATTTTGGTGGACCATGGCTTTATCCGGCCCACAGCACTCGGACATACGGCGATGGGTTGGGTGCATCCGGAGCTTAGAATGGGCTTTGAGATTGTAGCAGATGTCCCCATGGATGGTGCCATCCGGCCTGAATATCTGGTTCTGGTCGAGAATTTCGAACCCGACGCAGCCTTTGTCACAATTTCCGTTGAAGACCTGATTGCCGATCGCATCGGCCAGTTTGCTTCAGGAACGGCCAATGATCGCCTTGCTCAGGCTCGAGAACTCTATCGCCTTAATCCAGACTGCGATATGGCGTATCTGGACCGACGCATTCGCCAGGAAAGCATGGGAGATCATGGTGTCGAAATCCTCGAGCACGAATGACTGGGCCGGGCGTCTTATCGATTTCAGCTCATTTGAGCGAGCTCTTGTCACGCGACGAAGACAAGTTGACCTGAAAGCGGAAGCCAGCTTGCGAAACAGCGGGGCCAATCGCACCGCCAGCAAACGGGCATTGCTGTCCGCGATGCACCCTGTCGATGAGGATCGATAGCTCCGCAATTGGCGAGCCTGATCGTCATCATGCGACGCCGAAAGGCTGATCGGCGCCAATTTCCCCGCAATAACATGGATCAATCCGCCGCCATAACCGTTCGACCTGCGGCAGGTTAACCTGTATCATGGAAAACTGCGTTCGGGGGGCGGCTTCCCGATAGAAAAAAGCAATCGTTCTGATAAGCCCCTTTCGAATGGGTTTATCAGCAGGGTCGCCTAATTCGTGCGCTGGCGACCTTGGACTAACGGGCAGGCAATCAATGGCATCATCTTCCGAACACCACATAATGGGCGCGCGCGAGGCTATCCGCTGGATGTTGAGCCTCTTGAAGGGCGAGCGCAGCTTCATCGGGCTGGCGCTGGTCTATGGCGTAGCCGTGTCGGTGCTGTCGCTGGCAACGCCGATTTCGGTGCAGATGCTGATCAATTCGGTCGCCAATACCGCGCTCGTCACGCCCCTGATAACGCTGGCGGGCACGCTGCTCGGGCTCCTGCTGATCGCGGTGCTGCTCTCTGCCCTGCGCATCTACACGATGGAGCTGTTCGCGCGGCGCTTCTATTCGCGCCAGGTTGCCGAGATCACGATCCGCTCCATCCATGCGCGCAATCCCTTTTTCGAGGACAGCAAGCGCCAGGACCTGTTCAACCGCTATTTCGACGTCAACACCGTGCAGAAGGCCGTGCCCAGCCTGCTCATCGGCGGATTCACGATCATCCTGCAATCGGCGGTGGGCTTTGCGGTCACTGCCTTCTACCATCCCTTCTTTCTCGCCTTCAACCTGATCGTCATCGGCCTTGCCATGCTGATCCTGCTCGTCTGGACGCGCGGCGCCATCCGGTCGGGCATTGCGCTCAGCCATGCGAAATATGAAGGCGCGCGCTGGCTCGAGAATGTCGGCGCATCGAACGGCTTCTACAAATCGGGTCGCCACGTCGATTATGCGCTCGATGGATCGGAGGAAGTGACAGCCAGCTACATCGCCGCCAAGGCCAAGCATTTCCGCTACACCATGTCGCAGACCGTGGCCTTTCTGCTGCTCTATGCCCTTGCCAGCTCAGGCCTGCTCGCTCTGGGCGGCTGGCTGGTCATCCAGGGCGAATTGTCGATAGGGCAGCTGGTTGCGGCGGAACTCATTCTCTCCGCGGCATTTTTCGGCCTGGGACAGATGGGGGCCTATCTCGACACGACCTATGACCTGATCGCCGCATCCGAGGAAATCGGCATGTTCTATCAGGTCGAGCTCGAGGAAGAGGCGCGCGAGGGCCAGGATGCGATTGTCGGAGGCGATCTGGTGCTGCGCCGCGTCAGCCATGCCGCGACCGCGCCCGGCATCACGCTCGACATCGCCATCCCCGCAGGATCGCAGCTCATCGCCCAGGCGCAGAGCCATGACGTCCAGCGGCTGTTCACCCATGCGATGAAGCGCTTCATCACCCCCGAAACGGGCGTGGTGACGCTGGGTGGCCAGGACATAGCGATGGTGGACATGTTCCGGCTGCGCAGCGAGATCATCGTCCTCGACCGGCCGACGATCGTGCAGGCGAGCATTCGTGATTATCTGCGGCTTGCCGGTCCCGAAACGACTTCGGCCGATGTCTTGCGCGCACTCGCGCTGGTGCGGCTGGAAGATCGCGTCATGCGTCTGCCCGAGGGGCTCGACACGCAGCTGTCGACCAGCGGTTGGCCGCTATCCTATGCCGAGACGCTGCGGTTGAAGCTGGCGGGGGCGATGCTGAAATGCCCGCGCCTGCTGATCCTCACCGGCCTGTTCGACATGATCGACCCCGAGATCCTGGTGAAAGTCCGCGAAGCGATGCAGGCCGAGGGCTCGACCGTCATCCAGTTCACCTATCATCCGCATGAGATCGGCGACTGCCGCTACCTTTGGCTCGGTAGCGAGAAGCAATGCATCTTCGAGGCACCAGAGGAATTCCTGCACATGGTCCGCACTCTGGGAGAGGAGGCAGCGCATGGCAACGCGTGATCGCGCCCTCGTCCGCTTCCGCACGCTCGCGGCGCAGCGTGCCCCCCGCCCCCTGCGCGCGATTGCGCTGATGGTGGTCCTGTCGATCATCGCCGCGGTGGTGTTCATGATCTACGTGCCCTGGATCCAGACCGCCTATGGTGCCGGCCAGGTCATCGCGCTCAACCCCCAGGATCGCGTGCAGAACGTGACCGCGCTCGTCTCGGGCCGGATCGAGCGATGGTACGTACAGGACGGATCGGTGGTGAAGGAGGGCGATCCGATCGTCCAGATTTCCGACAACGATCCGATGCTGCTCGAGCGGCTGCGCGTCGAACGCAGCCTGGCCGAGGCCAAGGCAGCCGCAGCCGCCAGCGCGCTGAGCACCGCACGGAATGACGTGGGGCGTACCGGCACGCTGTTCGCCGAGGGGCTGGCGTCGCGGCGCGAGAACGAGCTCGCGCGAATCAAGGTCGCCGAGATGGAAGCCAAGCTGGCCGAAGCGCGTGCAGCCATCACCCAGATCGACATCAACCTGGCGCGCCAGTCGCTGCAGCTTGTCCGCGCACCGCGCGATGGTGTCATCCAGCGGATCAACGGCGGTGACAGGGCGACGATGGTATCTCAGGGCGAAGTGGTCGCCACATTCGCACCGACCGAAGCGAAGCGCGTTGTCGAAATCTATGTCGATGGCCGCGATGCACCGCTGGTCAAGCGGGGCCAGCAAGTGCGGTTGGAATTCGAAGGCTGGCCCGCTATCCAGTTCTCCGGCTGGCCCTCGGTGGCGCGCGGCCTGTTCGATGGCGAGGTGCAGCAGGTCGATCTCGCTGCATCGCAGAATGGCTTGTTCCGTGTGCTGGTGCGCGAAGCTCCGGGCAAGGCGCGCTGGCCGGGCGAACCCTATGTACGGCTCGGCGCCAATGTGCGCGGCTGGGTCGCGATGGAGGAGGTTTCGGTCGGCTTCGAACTGTGGCGTCAGCTCAACGACTTCCCGCTGCAGAACCCTGCTTT
>CAXRCQ010000498.1:0-6705 GCA_964228845.1 Blastomonas sp. | reverse complement strand
GGCCGCATCCTGACCGGCAAGGTCCAGTCGGGCACGGTCAAGGTTAATTCACCGATCCACGCGCTGGATGCCGATGGCAATGTGGTCGAAGCTGGCCGTGCATCGAAGCTGATGGCCTTCCGCGGGCTGGACCGCGTGCCGGTGGAAGAAGCCCGCGCGGGCGACATCATCAGCCTGGCCGGTCTGGCCGTGGCAACTGTGTCCAACACCATCGCCGACACCTCGGTCAGCACCCCGATCAAGGCCCAGCCGATCGATCCGCCGACCCTGTCGATGCGCTTCGCAGTGAACGACAGCCCGATGGCGGGCCGCGAAGGCAGCAAGGTGACCAGCCGCATGATCCGCGACCGCCTGATGCGCGAAGCCGAATCGAACGTCGCGATCAAGATCACCGAATCGGCCGACAAGGACAGCTTCGAGGTCGCCGGGCGCGGCGAACTGCAACTCGGCGTGCTGATCGAGACGATGCGCCGCGAAGGCTTCGAGCTCGGCATCTCGCGTCCGCGCGTGCTGTTCGGCGAAGACGAGAGCGGCAACCGCACCGAGCCGTATGAAACCGTCGTCATCGATGTGGACGACGAACATTCGGGTACGGTCGTCGAGAAGATGGCGCTGCGCAAGGCCGAGATGACCGACATGCGTCCCTCGGGTGGCGGCAAGACCCGCATCACCTTCAGCGCGCCCTCGCGCGGGCTGATCGGCTATCACGGCGAATTCCTGTCCGACACGCGCGGCACCGGCATCATGAACCGCCTGTTCGAGAAATACGGTCCGTACAAGGGTCCGATCGCGGGCCGCCCGGTCGGCGTGCTGATCTCGAACGGCACCGGCGACACCGTGGGCTATGCGCTCAACGCGCTGGAAGATCGCGGCGTGCTGTTCCTCGGCTCGGGCGTGCCTGTCTATGAAGGCATGATCATCGGCGAGAACGCCAAGCCCGACGATCTCGAGGTCAACCCGATGAAGTCGAAGCAGCTGACGAACTTCCGTTCGACCGGCAAGGACGACGCCATCCGCCTGACCCCGCCGCGCCTGATGAGCCTGGAACAGGCGATCGCCTATATCGACGACGACGAGATGGTCGAGGTGACCCCCAAGACCATCCGCCTGCGCAAGCGCTTCCTCGATCCGAACGAGCGCAAGAAGCAGAGCCGGAAGAAGGAAGCGGCGTAAGCCCACCTTCAGCCTCACGAACAAAATGGGCCGGTGCAGCGATGCACCGGCCCTTTCTCGTCGTCCTGACGGGACGGACCTACCGCCCCAGCAATATTCGCGCCTGGCTCGCGATCTGCGCCAGCATCGCGACGCTGGGCGCGGCGTCCATCCGTGCCCGGTCCACCAGCCCGCGGAACTGCTTGATCCGGGGCAGGTTGGCCTCGGTCCAGTTCGCGACATAATCCTGCGGATCGCCGCCCTGTGCGCGGGCCAGGAAATCGAGCCGCATCTGCTGGAAGTCGCGGGCAAGACCCGAGACCAGCAGGCGTTCCCATGGATCACTGGGCGACATGCGCGCGGCGGTCATCTGCGTCCAGTCGAGACCCAAGGTCGCACCGAGATCGGCGAACGCGTGGGTCAGCGGCAGCGGGCCGGTGCCGCTGTGGCTGGCGAGGTTGGCAAGACCCGCCGCGCCGTCGAGCCCGGTCAGCCGCACGATATGCGCGGCCTGGCTGGGCGCAGCGCCCTGCGCGGTCAGATCCTGCGCCTGGCGAGCGGCCTGGAGCCGGGCTTCGGCGTTGAGCAGATCGTCCATCCCCGCGATTAGCGCATCGACGCCAGGCTTCAAGGCGGCGACGATCTCGCCCGGCATCAGGCCGTCCGGGCTGGCGCGCAGCACATCGGCAATGTGCACGCGCACGATATTGGCGGTGGCATCGAACAGCATCAGGCGGACCTGTTCGTCCATCTGCGTCTGATCGAACTCCGCCCAGATCGCGGGCAGAGAGAACAGCCGCTCTGCCGCGACAAAGGCGCAGGCGACATCGCCCAGCGTGCAACCTTCCTCTTCGGCCAGCTCGAACGGATGGATCAGGCCCAGCCGGTTGATCATGCGGTTGGCAAGCTTGGTCGCGATGATCTCGCCACGCAGTTGGTGCTGCATCAGGATATCGCCATAGGCCTCGCGCATCTGCGGCGGAAAGGCGGCGAGCAGCTCGGGCCGCATCGTCGGATCATCGGCCAGCGGAATGCGCTCGATCGCATCCTGCAGCGCCAGCTTGGCGGTCGAGAGCAGCACCGCGAGCTCGGGCCTGGTCAGCCCGTGGCCCTCCTGCGCGCGGCGCTTGAACGTGGCATTGTCGGCCAGTCCTTCGACCTTGCGGTCGAGCCGTCCCTGTTCCTCGAAATTCTCGATCAGGCGCAGATAGGAGGGCAGGGCGCGTGTGCCGCCGCGCTCCGCGATCGAAAGGCCCAGAGCCTGCAGCCGATTGTCCTCGAGCACCAGCTGCGAGACATCGTCGGTCATCGAGGCGAGCAACGCATTGCGTGACGGTTCGTCGAGCAGGCCGGCGCGCATCACGGCGGCCAGACCGATCTTGATGTTCACCTCGTTGTCCGAGCAGTCGACGCCGGCGGAATTGTCGATGAAATCGGTGTTGATCCGCCCGCCGAGCATCGAGAAGGCAATGCGCGCGGCCTGGGTCACGCCAAGGTTCGCGCCTTCGCCGACGACCTTGCAGCGCAGTTGCTCGGCATTGATGCGCAAGGGATCGTTCGACGGATCGCCGACATCGATATTGTTTTCGGACGCGGCCTTGATGTACGTGCCGATACCGCCGAACCAGAGCAGATCGACCTGGGCGCGCAGGATGGCCGAAATCAGCGCCGCCGGTTCGATCTCGTCCTGCTCGATGCCCAACATCGCCTTGGCCTCGGCGGTCAGGGGAATCGCCTTCATCGATCGGGGGAAGACGCCGCCGCCCTTCGAGATCAGCGCCTTGTCATAATCGTCCCAGCTTGATCGCGGCAGCGCGAACATGCGCGCGCGCTCTTCCCAGCTCCTTGCCGGATCGGGATCGGGATCGAGGAAGATATGGCGGTGGTCGAACGCAGCGACCAGCTTGATCGCTTTCGACAGCAGCATGCCGTTGCCGAAGACGTCGCCCGACATGTCGCCGCAGCCCGCGACGCGCACGGGATCGGTCTGCACGTCGACGCCCATTTCGGCGAAGTGTCGCTGGACCGAGACCCAGCCGCCCTTGGCAGTGATGCCCATCGCCTTGTGGTCATAGCCCTGGCTGCCACCGGAAGCGAACGCATCGCCCAGCCAGAAGTTGAACTCGGCGGCGATGGCATTGGCGGTGTCCGAGAAGGTCGCAGTGCCCTTGTCGGCGGCGACGACGAAATACGGGTCCTCCCCGTCATGCACCACGACATCCGCCGGATGAACCACCTTGCCGTCGACGATATTGTCGGTGACCGAAAGCAAAGTGCGGATGAAGGTCTTGTACGCTTCCTTGCCGCCGTTCAGCCAGCCGTCGCGGTCGGTCGCGGGATCGGGCAACTGCTTGGGGAAGAAACCGCCCTTGGCACCGGTCGGCACGATGACCGCGTTCTTGACGCGCTGCGCCTTCATCAGGCCGAGAACCTCGGTGCGGAAATCGTCGCGCCGGTCGGACCAGCGCAAGCCGCCGCGCGCGACGGGGCCGGCGCGCAGATGGATGCCCTCGACCTGCGGCGAATAGACGAACATCTCGCGCCAGGGCAGCGGCGCGGGAAGGCCCGGCACCTTGGCACTCTCGATCTTCATCACCATCGCCAGCTTCGCCGCCGGGGCAAAGGCGTTGGTGCGCAGCACCGCCATGACCAGCGCGCGCAGCATGCGCAGCACGCGGTCATCGTCGATCGCCGAGACCTGGGTCAGCCCGGTGTTGATCGCGGCGAGATTGGCCTCGGTCGCTGCCTCGCGGTCGCCGGCGAACGCCGGATCGTGCCGCGCGATAAACAGCGCTACCAGCGCGTGCGCGATATCGGGAGCGTCGTGCAGCGCATCGACCATCGTGCCGATACCATAAGGCAGGCCCGCCTGGCGCAGATAGCGGTACCAGGCGCGCAGCCAGATCACCGCGCGCTGTTCCAGCCCGGTTGCGGCGATCAGCCGGTTGAACGGATCGTTCTCCGCCTTGCCCTCGAGTGTGCCCGAAATCGCCGCCTCGATAGCCGACGCACGCTGCAGCAGCGCCTCGGTATCGCCCTGACCGCGCAGCTTGAGCAGGAAGTCGTGGATATGCCCGCCGTCGGATCCGCCCATCTGGGTCGGAATTTCCTCGAGAACATCGAAGCCGAAATTCTCGAGAACGGGGACGGTCTCCGACAAGGGGATCGACCCCGCCTGGCTGTACAGCTTCAGCCGCAGATTCTGCGTGCCATCCAGGCTCTTGCGATAGAGCCGTGCGCCCTGCTGGCCCGGACCTTCCAGATTGCGCAGCCGCAGGATGTCGAGCGCAGCTTCCTGCGGGCCGTAGTCGCTGCGATAGGCCATGGGGAATTGCGGCGCATAGCGGCCGGCCAGCGCGGCGGCGCGGCTGTCCTCGCCCTGCGCGATCAGCGCTTCCTCGACCGAGGGCTCCCATCCGCGCACCATCGCGCGCAGCGAAGCGTCGAGCGCGGCATCGTCGATCTGATCGGCACCGTCGCGCACGTCGAGCACATAGCGCAGCAGCGCGATCTCGCCATCCTCGAGCGAGATCGACCAGCTGAGCGTCTTGCCGCCCGACGCCTCGACCAGCATCCGCTCGATCGCTACCCGGCGTCCGGTGGACACCTCGTCGCGCGGTAGCCAGGCGAAGACGAACAGGTGGCGCTTGAGCGAGGACTGGACGGTGACCAGCTTCGACCGGGGCCGGTCGGCCAGCGACATGGCGGTCAGCGCGACGCGCTCCAGATTTTCGAGGCTGAACGCAATCAGCAGATCGTGCGGCAGCGCGGTCAGCGCATGCGACAGCGCCTTGCCGGCATGGCCATTGGGCGCGAAGCCGAACTTGTCCATCAGCAGCTTCAGATGCGCGCGCAGCACTGGCACGCGCTCGGGCGCAGCGGCGAGCGCGGCGCTGGTCCAGATGCCGCCATGGACCGAGAGCGCGGCGACCCGGCCCTCCTCCCAGATCGGCAGGATGATCAGATCGAGCGGCGCGCGGCGGTGCACGGTCGAGATGAAGTTCGACTTGATGATCAGCGGCGCAGCCTTGCCGCTTTCGAACCAGGCAAAGGCGCGGTCGAAAGAGTGCGCGGCGAGCAGCTGGCGATCCTCGCCCGCCATCCGCGCCAGGCCCAGCGGTGCTTCGGTCTCGCCATCGCGGCGATAGCGCAGATGCGCGAGCTGGGTCATGTTGCGGTCGAGGAACCAGCGCAGCAGCGCCGCGCCTTCGCCATCGGCCATAGCGGCGGCATCGGCCGCCATCGCCGCCTGAAGCAGCGGCCAGTCGGTGACAGCGGCGCGCACGTCGGCCATGGCGGCCAGCAGCGCTGCCTCAAGCGCCTTGCGCTGCCGGGCATCGGCGCGCTCGACCTCGAGATACACCACCGATTCCCGGCGCTCGCCCGGCGCTTCATCGGTATAGATTTCGCTGAGCAGGCCATCGCCATCGCGGCGCAAGGCCACCACCGGGTGGATCACCCGATCGACAGCAAGCCCGAAGCGCGAAATCGTTGCCGCAATGGAATCGACCAGGAATGGCATGTCGTCGTTGATGATGGCGACGCGCATATGGCGGTGTCCGGCCTGTCCCGGGATGGATTCGATTGCCACCACGGTGTCGGTATTGGGACGGCGCGCCATGGTCTTCAGCGCAAAATCGGCAGCCTCGCTGCTGGCCGCCTCGTCAAATCCTTCATTCTCGCCCGGCAGCGCCCCCTTGAGAAAGGCGCCGGTCAGCACCTTGCGGAGCGTTTCGTGCTGGTCTGGATCGGAAAATGGTGTGCTGGACAGCGCGTCGGCAACAGACGCTGCGTGGGGAGTGTCGGCCATAGGTTCCTCGTGCCCCGCGTGCGTGCTGGTTTGCGCGCCTCTTTCTGGGGTCTGCTGACCCGGCTTATGCGCCATCGCACGCGGCTTCTCAAGCGCACAGCCGGGAGCCCGCGCCAAAATGGCGTAATTTTCTTTCAGACGATCGATTAAATGTTACGAGGCTTGCAGATAGCCGGCCTGGCTCAACCGGCTATCTTGCGCAGGATGCGCTCGGCGGCGGGATCGTCCTCGCCGATCAGGCCGATCACGCCCAATCCGCCATCGGCATCGCGCCGGGCGACCAGCACGGCAAATTCGCTGTCGCCCAGGTCCACCGCGCTGACCGGCAGGGCCGGGGCCGTGCGCAGGCGCTGGCGGGTCTCGTGCTTCCTGCAGAGCTTTTCCGCGCCCTCGTCGCGCGCGCGACGCGCCTTGCGCTCGATCTGCACGATCGCCTTCAATCCGCCCTGCTGCTGCATCAGCAGATCGGCCAGGCCGCCGCGCGGTACGTCGCGCCGCATCGCATAAGCGAGCACACAGGCATATTCGGCGAGCCGCGTCTTGTCGTAGCTCGCGCCGAAGACCAGCTTCACCAGCGGCGTCATCGGCGCGCGTGCCTGGGCGGCGATGCCGCTATCGGCCAGCAGCGCGGCGTAATCGTCGGGTCGGCCGCGCGCGGCGAGCGCGAAGTCATAGGCACGGCCGATCGCGGCATAGAGCGCAGCGCGCGACCGGTCCTCGGTTGCCAGTGCCGCCTCGACATG
>CAXRCQ010000497.1:0-2439 GCA_964228845.1 Blastomonas sp. | reverse complement strand
CGCGCTGAAGGCCGAGGAGCTTGCACAGCGCGCCGAGCTTGAGCGGCACAAGGCGCCGCTCGACGCCGACACCAAGATCCTCGTGGCGCGCATCGGTGCGGCCGGTGCCGATGTCCCGGCGATTGACGCGGTCAGCGAGGTTACCAACCGCATGGCGACCGGCATGTCCGAGGACGTGCGTGCGATGATTCAAGCGATGGCGCAGGACAGCGCCACCCGCGAACAGCAACTTCTGGCTATGGTGCAGGCGCTGATGCAGGCCATGTCGGCGCCAAAACGCATCGTCCGCGGCCCAGATGGCCGTGCCATGGGCGTTGAAGTTGGCGCATGATTGGCGTCTGGGATGCCGGCAAATGGGATGAGGCGACGTGGGGCGATTCGCCCTACATCGTTGTCGACGACACCCATGACGGAGAATATCGCGCAAGAAAATTGCGCGAAGAGCGCGCAGCGGCGGAGCAGCGTCGGCAGCGCGTCCTGGCGCTTTACGAGCGGATCGTCGAGGGCAAGCAGTCCTTGCCGGACGCCGCAGAGTACATCGTAACGCGCGCGGTCGAGGCGGCCGGCGTCGAGGCGCGCGCCGACATACTGAAGGCCCCAACCATCGATCTCGGGCGCATTCTCGCCGGTCTGGAGCGCGCTTCTGCAATCCAGCGCGACATGCAGCTTGAGGCCGACGACGAGGAGGTGATGCTGCTGCTATGAGGACCCGTTACGTCTGGCGCGACGGCGAGATGATCGAGATCGCGGTCGCCACGCCCGGTGCCGAGCCCAAGATCCAGGTCGTTTCCGACATCGGCGGCTACAAGTCGATGGCGGACGGCTCGTGGATCAGCAGCCGCTCGCAGCACCGCGAGCATCTAAAGAGGCACAACTGCTTCGAAGTCGGCAACGAAATGCCGAAGCCGAGGCAGCCGATCACGACTAGCCGCGAGCAGCGCATCAAGCGCCTGCGCGAACAGTTGTGGAACATGACCGATCGGCAGGCGGACAAGATCCTAGCCGATATTCGGTCGCAGCAGCGGAGATGACATGAGCGACATTCAGAAGGTCGATAGCGACAGCCGCAAGGAGCTGCTGGCCGAGCAGTTCAGCGCAATTGAGGCCGACGCCGCAGCGCCAGCGCCAGAGGCTGCGCCGCAGCTGGAGCCCGAGGCCGCAGCCGAGCCGGCCGGAGAGCGCACCCGCGACGCATCTGGCCGCTTCGCAAAGGCCTCGGCCGCCGGACCTCAGGCCACCGCGTCGGCAGCGCCCGAGGCTGTCGAGGAGCCCGTTTGGCGCAGGCCGCCGCAGTCATGGAAGAAGGAGATGCACGACTTCTGGGCCAAGGCGGACCCGCGGCTGCAGGAGTACGCTTACCAGCGCGAGGAGCAGATGCGTGCTGGCATTGAGCCGATCCGCGCCAAGGCAGAGTTTGCCGACGCCATGAACGAGGCGATCGCGCCCTACATGGACACGATCCGTGGACTCGGCATCGACCCGCCGCAGGCCGTCCGCGCGCTTATGGAGGCCGACAACATCCTTCGGTCGTCCTCTCCGCAGGACAAGCTGAATTATTTCTATGGCCTCGCCCGATCCTACGGCATAGACTTGTCGGCGCAGGGTCAGCCCGCCCCACAGGCCCCGGTCGATCCTAACTTCGTGGCGCTTCAAAACGAGCTCGTCAGGATTCGTGGCGAAGTGACCGGCTGGAAGCAGGCGCAGGAGGAGGCGGCCAACGCGGCGCTCCTCGACGAAGTGCACCAGTTTTCCGCGAAGTCTGAGCATTTCGAGGCGGCCAGGCCGACGATGATCCAGCTCCTACAGAGCGGCGTCGCGACCACGCTGCAAGACGCATACGACAAAGCCCTGCGTCTGGACCCAGATCTTTTCGCGGCAACGCAACAGGCCACACAGGCCGCTGCGTTGGCGGAACGAAAAGCATCAGCGGACAGGGCGGCGAAAGCCGCAAGGGCAGCCGCTGTGTCTGTTCGTTCCTCCACACCCGGAGCGCCGAGCAGCAACAAGGTGGCAGATCGCCGTTCCCTCCTGGCCGAGCAATTCGACGGGCTCTCGGAGCGGCTTTAATCCAACCCTCTGTAAGGAGTGCCAATCATGGCGTTCGCGAACAGTTCGATCAGCGATATCATCGCGACGAACATCCAGTCGCGTTCCGGCGAGCTTGCCGACAACGTGACCAACAACAACGCGCTGCTGCGTCGCCTCAAGGAGCGCGGCAACGTGAAGACGTTCTCGGGTGGTAACGTGATCCTGCAGGAGATCATGTACAACGACACCTCGACGAACAACACGAACTCCTACTCGGGCTACGAGGTGCTCAACGTCTCGCAGAACTCGCCGATCTCCGCGGCGCAGTTCTCGATCACGCAGTATGCCTCGGCGGTCTCGATCTCGGGCCTGGAGATGATCCAGAACTCGGGCAAGGAGGCGATCATCGAC
>CAXRCQ010000496.1:0-2410 GCA_964228845.1 Blastomonas sp. | reverse complement strand
CACCCCGGATGACGCGCCCCCCGCTCATCAGGAAGGTAGGATCGGCCCCGACCGGCGTGCCGGGCGCATAGGCCCCGACCAGCGCGAGCTCGCCACGCGGTGCCAGCGCTGCCATCGCCTGGTTGACCAGTTCGGTCAGCCCGGTGGTGTCGAAGATATAGTCGAACCCAGCGGGGCACTCGGCAGCGCGCGCGTGCCCCGGATAGCCATCGGCATCGGCGCGGAAGGCATGGGTTGCGCCCAGCTCCAGCGCCAGATCGATGCGCGCGGGGTTGATGTCCAGCGCCACGATTTTCGCCGCGCCTGCAATCCGCGCCGCCATCACCGCAGACAGGCCGACCGCGCCCGCGCCGATCACGGCAACGCTCGACCCGGCGCGCACCCGGCAGCTGTTGAGCACCGCACCCGCTCCGGTCTGGATGCCGCACCCCAGCGGGCCGAGCAACTCGATCGGCAGGTCGGCGGGTACCTTGACCGCGTTCCGCCGGTTGACCAGCGCATGGCTGGCAAAGGACGACTGGCCGAAGATATGGCCGTGCACCTGGTGCCCCTGGGCATCGACCAGCCCGGTCGAGCCATCGGCGCGCGCACCGAAAAAGTTGAGCGGGAACCAATCGTAACAATAGGCCGGCGCATTCTGCGCGCACGAGGGGCATCGGCTGCACGACATGAAGCTGAGCACGACTGGATCGCCCGGGGCAAGGTCGGTGACACCCTCCCCCACCGCGCGGACGATCCCGGCCCCCTCATGCCCCAGCACGACCGGAAGCGGTACCGGCAGATGCTGATCGCGCATCACCATATCGGTATGGCAAACGCCCACGCCGCGAATTTCAATCAGCAGCTCGTCCGCGCGCGGTTCCTCGAGCGTGACCGGTTCGATCACCGGTACCCCGCCTGGCTGGCGCAGCACGGCGGCTCGGGCGGCATGGGCCATGGCTTGCGTCTCCCCTTGCCCTATCAGAACTTGAAGCCCAGCCGCGCAAACCATTCGCGCGGGCGATTGTAGCTGCCAAAGGCCGTCCCCGCCGAAAGGTTGAGGCCGCCCGTCGTGACGAACCGCTCGTTGGAGAGGTTGGTGCCGCCCAGGGTCAGCGACCAGCGATCGTCCGCCGTGACATACTGGATCGAAGCGTTGAACATGTCGGTCTTCGGGCGGAACAGCAGCTCGGTTCCAGCGATATCGTTGCGGAATCCGCTGGCATGCGCCCAGTCGGCCAGCGCGATGATGGCGCTGCCATCGGCAAGGCGATGCTCATAGCGCGGGCTGAGGTTGAACTTCCATTCCGCCGATTTGGGCAGCGGCGCGCCGATGGCGATGCCGCGCTGGATGCCGGGAATGGCCGAGGAGTTGACCAGCGCTGCTGCGGCAACGGCGGTATAGGCGGTGTCGAGATAGCCCAGCGCACCGGTGATCGTCAGCCCGCGCACCGGCTGTGCCACGAGCTCCAGCTCGGCTCCCTTGATCCGCGCGTCGCCCGCATTGTCGATGGTGGGCGAGGTGCCGATCTGGATGTTGAGCTGCACGCCGGTATAATCGGTGGTGAAGACCGAGGCATTGACCTGCAGACGGCGGTCGAGCAGCGTCGCCTTGACACCAGCCTCGAAGGTCTCGGCCTTTTCGGGACCGAAATCGGGCGCGACATTGCCCTGTGGATTGGTGAGGCGCGTGGTCCAGCCGCCGGTCTTGTAGCCTTTCGACCAGCTGCCGAAGATCAGCAGATCCTCGCTCGGATGCAATTGAACCCCGACGCGCGGCGAGAAATTGCTGAACTTGGCGCGGTTGACGCCCGGCACATAGACGCGCGTAGGCTCTGCAGCCGAGGGGAAGCTCAGCCCCGCGAAGCAGGGCACGCCCGGAGGCGCGAGTGGGAACTGGCCCAGCGGCGCAATCGTGCCATCGGGTGCGGAGCAGCCGAACAGCCGGTAATTGAAGCCGTTCAGTTCCTGCTGGCCGCCTTCGAACCTCTTGGTCTCGTTGGTATAGCGGCCACCGACGGTGAAGCTGATCAGATCGACCGGACGATAATCGACCTGGCCGAAAAACGCATAGTTGCTGGTCTTGAAGCGATTGGGGCCATCGACCTGTACCAGACCTTCGTTGAAGGTCACGAAATCGTGCAGATTGCCCTTTTCCTCGAAATAATAGGCCCCACCGACAAAGTTGAGCGCGTCGTCGAGCGCCGAGCCGAGCAGCTGCAGTTCCTCGCTGAACTGCCACTGGTTCTGCTCGAAGGTGATCTCCACGATGCTGAGCGGTGAACCGTCATAGTCGCCGCCCGCCTTCCAGGCGGTATCGCGATAGCCGGTGATAGACTTGATCTGGATGTCGGGCGTCAGATCGTATTCCAGCGTACCCGCCACGCCCCATGCGGTGAGCTTGGAAAAGCTGGGGCCGGTCGAATAGCTC
>CAXRCQ010000495.1:0-2009 GCA_964228845.1 Blastomonas sp. | reverse complement strand
TATGTCGAGGCGGGCTGGCTGGGCCGCAAGACCAAGCGCGGCTTCTACGACTATTCGGGTGAGACCCCGGTTCCGACACGCTGACTGTCAACACAGGCTGACAGCCCCGGCGCAATGCGATACACTGCGCCGCGTCGGGGCCAGCTGCAACCAATCGGAGATCGAGGATGACCGCCCACAAGCTCAAGATCGATATCGTCTCGGACGTGGTCTGCCCGTGGTGCATCATCGGCTACAAGCAGCTCGAAAAGGCGCTGGAAACCGTGGGCGACGAGGTCGAGGCAGAGATTACCTGGCATCCGTTCGAGCTCAACCCGACGATGGTGCCCGAGGGCGAGGCGATCTCCGAGCATGTCGCGCGCAAATACGGCGCGACGCCGCAGCAGAGCGCCAGCAACCGCCAGCGGCTGACCGATCTCGGCGACCGACTGGGCTTCGGCTTTCACTATGGCCCAGACATGCGCATCTACAACACGTTCAAGGCGCACCAGCTGCTCACCTGGGCAGGCGACACGTACGGAAGCGCGGCGCAGACGCGGCTGAAGCTGGCGCTGTTTTCGGCCTATTTCCAGCAGAACCGCGATGTCAGCGACGAGGAGGTGCTGCTCTCGATCGTTGCCGATGCGGGGCTCGATGCCGACGAGGGCCGCGCGGTGCTCAACGATCCCGAAAACGAGGCCGAGGTCCGCGCGCATCTCGACCACTGGATCGAACAGGGCATCAGCGGCGTCCCCGCGATCATCTTCGACGGCAAGTACCTCGTCCCCGGCGCGCAGGAGGCGGAAACCTTCGTCAACGTGATCCGCAAGGTGCGCGAAAAGGCGCTGGCGTGATACATCCCGCCTCTCCCCTGATGGGAGAGGCAGCGAGACTTGCCAGCTTGCTGGCTAGTCGCAGCGGGGAGGGTGATGGTGCGTTCTGGCACCGGAGCATGCTCCGGAACCGCCACCTCCACCCAACCCTCCCCCATCAAGGGGGAGGGCTTTTTGTTTGCGCGTCAATTCACGTCACCCCCGCGAACGCAGGAATCCCGCGCTTCGCAGCCCGCCTAAACCAGCCCCAGTCGCGCCAGTTCGCCGAGCATTTCCGCTGGCATCGCCTCGGCCTCGCTGACCCCTTCGCCCAGATCGGCAGGCGCGTCGACGGCTTCGAGATAGCGCCAGCCCTGGTGCGCGCGGCGGGGGATGGATTGGACGGCGATGAGGCGCGGTTCGATGCGGATCCAGATGCGGCCCTGGCCATTGTCCATGAAGCCGATCAGCGGGCTGCGGCCGATGATTGCGCGGTTGTGGATCCAGTAGAGCGAGCCGCCGACCATCTCCTCGTGCCGTTTGGGCAGGTAGCGCGTGGTCAGCCGCGCCTCGCCGAGCGAGGCATGGCCCTCGATCCACTGGCGCAGCGAGGCTACGCTCGTCGCGCCATAGGCAATCTTGGTCATCGACAGCGGCATGCGCGTCAGAAGCTCGCCAGGCCGCTGGCCACCGCCAGGCCGAGAAAGGCGAAAAAGCCCATCGAATCGGTAATCATCGTCACGAAGACCGAACTCGCCACCGCCGGGTCCTGTTCCAGCCGGTCGAGGGTCACGGGCACGATGACCCCGGCGAGCCCCGCGACGAGGATGTTGATCAGGATCGCCAGCGTGATGACGCCGCCCAGCATCGGGTCGCCGAACACGATGGTCGTGCCGATGCCGGTGAGCAGCGCCACGGTCCCACCGTTAAGCAGCGCGATGCGCAATTCGCGCCCGATGATGCGCCGGGTGTTCGACTGGGTGAGCTGGTTCATCGCCAGCGCGCGCACCGCGACGGCCATGGTCTGCGTTCCCGCATTGCCGCCCACCGAGGCGACGATCGGCATCAGCACCGCAAGCGCAACGAGCTGCTCGATCGCCCCGCCGAAGATCGCGATGATGCCGCTGGCGAGCAGCGCGGTGCCGAGATTGGCGATGAGCCAGCGCACGCGGCTGCTATAGGACTGGCGGATCGGCTCGTTGATGTCGCCATCGCCCG
>CAXRCQ010000494.1:0-10895 GCA_964228845.1 Blastomonas sp. | reverse complement strand
GATGATGTTGCCCTTGCTCGTCTGGTGGCGACCGATCTGGAACATCTCGTCGCGCGCGACCTGGGGATTGTAGGTCGCATAGTTGCGCGTCTCGTCTTCCTCGTACTTGTGGACCTTGGCCTTCCAGTTGGCCTCGATCGGCAGATGGCAGCCGCCGCACGATGTCGTCCAGCTCAGATGGCAGGTGAAGCACGCCATCTTGTCGGTATCATGCGCGCGGTTCTCCTTCGAGACCGCCAGGCCAAAGCCGTATTTGCCGGTCTCCGCCCCCTCTTTCGCCATCAGCTTGGAGCGCGCCGCCTTGGGGTTGAAATCGGGACTGTCGGGATTGACCGCGTCCTTGACCAGGCTGACCTTCCACGACAGCTCGGGGTCGAGCACCGAACGCTGGATCAGCACGCGCCGTCCGGTCGCGTCCTTCATCCATTCGAAACGGCGCTGGCCATCGGGATTGCGGATCAGCGACAGGTTGTTGCCCTTGGGCCGCGCGGCGAGATTCGAGGTGAACAGCGTGGGGTACGCATCGGCGGTGCCATGGCAGTCCTTGCAGCCGATCTCGACCGCATTGGCCACCTCGCCATAGATCAGCCCGTTGCCGTGCCCGTCCTGGCTGAAATGGCAGTCGACGCACTGCATGCCGAGTTCGGCATGGATGTCCATCATGTGCACCGCCTTGCCCGGATTGGTGCCGACGGGGACGAACTTGCCCTCGCCCGCCTTGCGGAATTTCTCCGGATCGTCGGGCGAGACCATGTTCGCGGTATCGGTGCCCCAGGTCGCCATGTTGCCTTCGGCGTCGAGCAGATTGCCCTTGCGGTCGCGCTTGAGAATGGCGCGGACGTTCCAGCCATGGCCGTGATAATCGGCAAACTGCGTGTCCTTCGCCTCGGTGTTGAGGTCATAGACGTTGCGGACAAAGTCGATGTCCGACCACAGGCCGCGCGGCGATGCGCCTTCGGGGTTGCGGTCGAGCGTGGCGCGCACTTCCTTGGCGGTGGGATAATGCTGCTGCTTGTAGATGCGCTGATAATCCTCTTCCGACATGCCCTCGGGCTTGGGCGCGCGGTTTTCCGGTCCCGGCCACAGCAGCGGCGCGTCGGATTCATAATCCCACATCGTGTAGCCGAGATAGCTGTTCAGGAAGATGTTGGGCTGGTGCATGTGGCAATTCATGCACTGCGCGGTCGGGATGGCGCGCGTGAACGCATGCTTGAGCGGATGGCCCTTTTCCTTGAACGCCATCTTTTCGCCATGGCCAGCCTTGGTGCCGTGGCCATCGCCGCCGCCATGCGACGATCCATGCTCGCCAGCGCCTTCGGCCAGCGTGGTGCCGTGATCGCCGCCATGGCCGCCAGCGCCGCCATGCTCCTCATGATGCTCTGCCGCATCATAATCGCCATAGCGGCCGGGGCGTTTCTGGCCTTCGACCAGGCTGTTGATCGTCGGGTCGTCGGTGATCGTCTGGCCGTCGCGGCCATATTTGGCGTAAACCAGGCTGTGGCGCGGCTCGCGGTCATTGGCATAGACGACATGGCACGCCGCACAGCCCGAAGAGCGATAATCGCCCGGCTGGTCGTTGGTGCCCATCTGCCAGAGGAACGGGTCGTTCAGGCGGGTCTGGTGGATGTTCAGCACCGGAATCGCGACGCGCAGGCCGGTGCCGGGGCCGCGGGTCGACTGCTTGAGATCGGGACGGCCCGGTTCTTCAAGGCGCTGGATGATGCCGCCGATCTTGGGCAGGCCGATTTCCGGGACGGTCGGATTGATGTTCCGCCCGCCGCGCTCGAACACGCGGAAGATGTCGCCCGGCGGAATGATGTGCCAGGTCGGCAGCGGATACATCACCGGCAGCGCGCCGCGCGCCTTTTCCGCCTCGGTGACGGTGCCATGCGGCTGACCGGGCTCGGTCGCTGCGGACTTGATCATCGCCGGCTTGCCGTCGCGGGTGAAGCTTTCGCCGAACATGTAGTTCTTGAACGGCACGATACCGTTATTATAGGCCGCGCCGCCCCATAGCATCGCGCCCGTCGCCATCAGCGAGCGTTCGGATGCCTCGATGATCTCGATATGGCAGGCGCCGCAAGATTCGCGCACCACGCGGTAATCGGACGGGTTGACGAACCGGATGAATTCGGGCGCTTCCTTGGCGAGCAGCGCGTAGGAGCGCTGCGGGTTGGCCGAGCTCGGCCATTTCCACGCCACCGGATATTTGGGCAGGACATGGCTCTTCATCAGCGCGTCCTGGTACGGCAGGCTCTCGCGGCCCCATGCGTTGTCGCCCATCACCGTCGCATCGCCGCCATGGCAATCGGTGCAGCCCAGCACCACGGCGGGCGAGGCGTGCATCGTCTTGTGATCGCTCGCGGTGTGGCACGACTGGCAGCCTGCGCTCTTGGCATCGGCCTCGGCCCATTCCTGGTTCTCGGGCGCGGGCGGCGTGAACGTGTACTTGACCTTCTGCGCCTTTTCCTTGCCCGAGGCGAGCAGCTGGTCGGCGGGAAGCGCGGCGAAGGTGACGAGCAGCAGGCTCGCCAGCATCAGCTTCCAGTTGAAGGCGGGCATAGAGCCGCGCAGCCGGTCAGTACGCCAGGATCGCATTGAAAAGCACCGAATAAAAGAGGTCTGACTTGCCCGATTGGGTGAACAGGTCGCGGAAGCCGCGCGAGGGATCGAAGATCGCGCCCGACAGGCGGAACACCAGGTTCTGGTTGGCATTGGGACGCCAGATCGCCGCCGCCGAAACGTCCCAGCCGATCGATGCCGGTACCGTGCCCTCCTGGCGCAGTGCCTCGATCGTGTCGGTCTTGTGGAACCACAGATGGTTCACGTTCGCCGACAGGCGGGTCGTCGTGCTGAGATCGAAATCCGCGCCCGCGCCGAGCAGCACCGTGCCCGGATTGTTGAAGTTCGACTGGCCCTGTTCCTTGGAGGACCGCAGGTTGTTCAATATGCCGTTGCGCGTGTTCACGCCGACCGCACGGCCGCCGCCGGCGAATGGGATGACCTGGCGGATCCAGTAGCTGGTATCGGCCCCGGCAAAGATCGGGTTCTCGAAGATCGCGTCGAACCCGGCCTCGGTATCGTTATACGGGTTGCCGTCGCCGCTGGCGAACAGCCCCTGCAGCCGGAAGCGCGCCCAGTCATTGTCGTAGCTGAGCTCAGCCGCGCCGAAATAGCTGCGGATATCGGCCTTGCGGCTGGTGAAGAAGCTGTTGCGGTCCTCGCCGAACGCGCCATAGGCCTGGCCGGTGATGTTGATCCGTCCGATGCGGCCATCGACCGCATAGCCCAGATACACGACATCATATTCGCGGCTGCGCAGGTCGCCGAGCAGCGCCGGACGCACCGGGAAGCCGTTATCGTCGATCTTGAGCTCGCGTCCACCCTCGCGGTTCATGTTGTAGGTGACCGATACCTGGCTGGTCAGGCCGACCAGCGGAAAGTCCTGGCGATACAGGTTGGCGAAGAAAACCCAGTCGTCGCGCGGGGTATCGACCACGCTGTTGAGGCCCGAATTGGTGTCCTTTTCCAGCCGCCAGAACGCGCCCAGGTTGAACTGGAAGCGGTTGTTGTCGCGGTTGCCGAACAGGCGTATGCCGAGCTGGTTGTCCTGGAACAGGAAGCCGCGGAAATCGGCCTGCATCGGCTGGATGCCCGCGCGCAGCGAGATGAAATCGTAGCGCGAGCTGTCATATTGGCCGAGGTGATAGTCGATGAACGCTTCCTGCACGCCGACAAAATGGTCGGTACGGTGCGTCGGGCGCGAAGGCTCGACGAACAGGATGCGGCGTTCGTTGACATCGACATGGTTGACCTGCGCGGCGAGCACCAGGCGGTATTCGATCGCGGGCGGCTTGTAGGCGGTCTCGCCCTTGAGCAGCGAGAAACCGGCGATCACCGTCTGCGCCAGCACCAGCGAGTCGGCGCGGCCGAACACGTCGAGGCTGTCGGGCCGCGCGGTGGTCTGCACACCCACCGGCGTCGGAAAGCTGCGCGGTTCGATCACGGTGTCCGAGACCACATTGGCGATGAAGAACCAGTCGTCCTCCTTGAGGAAGCTCGGGCGCTTGCCTTCGGGAAGCGGCCGGTCGCCCTTCAGCACATTCTGGTGATAGGGATCGAGCTTCGAGCGGCAGACATTCGACAGGTTCGGGTACAGGCCATAGATCGACTGGTCGCCGCCCTTGGTGGGACAGAGCGAGGTGACGATGCGCCAGCGATCGGGCACCGGGAATTCGTCGGTCGGAAAGGCCTCGGGCGCGGGCGCGCGCACCGCGCCGGGATTGTCCTGCGTCACCCGCTCGGGCAGCTTCTTTTCCAGGCCCGGGCGGCGGCGATCGTCGATCAGCGCCTCGTCGGCATCGATCGTGTCGGCGTCCTTCGCTTCGGCTGGGGGCTGCATCGCACCGGCTGCCGGGGGTGCCTCCTGATCGGCGGTAAGCAGCAGCTCTTCCTCGCCCGCTCCCCAGAAGAACAGTCCGTGATCGCCGGTGGCGCGCGGCGAGCTCAGCCTGTGCGGCGCAGGCGCGACCGCTTTCGGGGCTGCAGCCATGGCCGGCGCGGCCAATTGCGGTGTAATCTCGTCCAGCCCAAGATTGCGCCCCAGATCCGCCGCGATCAATGCCGCGATGGCCGTCTGTGGCCCCTGCTGCGCCACGGGCTCGATGCCGGGATCGCCGACCATATCGCCAGTCCCGGCGAAAGCCACGAGCGGGATAAGGGCGACAAGCGGCACGGTCATTTACAGACCCTCGCAGACATTCTGGGTGTTGGTATCGAGGAACGGCGCGAACGGGCAGCTGACATAGCGCAACCGCACCTGCGCGCTTCCGACATTCACCACCACGCGGTCGGCGCGGATATCCTTGGGCGCATTACCGATGCCCCCGACCCGCGCACCGCCATTGTTGAGGCCCAGGAAGCTGACCATGTCATCCTGGTCAATGCCGTCACCCGAAACCCCGATGCCGCCGACCAAGATGTTTCCGCGATAGATCGGCACCGACCCGGGGAAGATCTGGATGCCGTTCTGCAGACGGTTCTGCCCCTGGACCACATCGGGCAAGGCGGTGCAGCGCTGTGCGGTATCAGTGGGCGATGCGCCCGACACGAACTGCGCGTGCTGGATGATGTTGGCGGCGATGAGCTGGACCTGCAGCCCGACCGCGAACGGATTGAAATCCTCGATCGGGCGCGAGAACGGCCCCGGCGGACGGCCGAGCTCGCCATCGGGGAAATAGGGACGCGACAGGTTGCCGCCGGCACGGTCCGAAAACGCGACCTTGCCGGTCAGCGCCTGCGGATCATTGAGGAACGTCCGCACGGCCTGAACGAACGGCGCGACACCGCCGCCCGCCGACTGCAGATTGGATGCGGCCACCGCGTTCGAGAAGAAGGTAGCGGTGCGCGCCTTTTGCAGCGACACGTCGGTGCCGAAGATCGGCGCATCGGGCGACCGGACGATGCCCAAAATCTGACCATGCGTATCGACCACCGAGATGCTGGCCTGCATGCGGCTGTCGAGCGGACGGCGAATCTGAGCGCGCGCGCGCGTCAGCACGGTGAACGCCTCTTCCAGGATCGCGCGCACCTCTGCAGCGGTCAGCGGCTGGCTGACCGAGGTCGCATCGGTCCCGGCGCGGATCGGATAGCGGTTGTTGCCCGAACCATCGGTAAGGATGAACGCATCCGAATTGGCGAACTCTGCCGCGCGCGCCGCGCGGATGCCCGAGGCCTCGGTACCATAAGGCGTTCCGGCGATGATCGTCGCATTGGCATAGCCGCGCACCGCGATGATATTGCCCGCGCTGCCGTTGATCGCCGCAAAATTGGTCGAGAGCGTCCCGATATCGCTGGCCTGGATATCGCTGAAGCGCAGGGTCGTGCCGTCCACCGTGATCCGGTCGGCGCGGATCGCTTCGGGCGCGGCAAAGCCCTGCGTCCCGGCAAAGGCGATCGCCTCTTCGGGATCGATGTCGCGGTCTAGGATATTGGGATCGAAGCCGTAATCGCCATCGCCCATTACGCCGATCGCACCGACGACCACGCCGTTCTTGTAGAGCGGCAGGCCGCCAGGGTCCGCCGCCAGCCCCAGCGGCGACCGCTTGGGTCCGATCAGCGCGGCCGACCCTCCCGCCGAGAGGAACCGGGCATTGAGGTCGGAACAGGGCAGCTGGCTGAACTGCACCCCGAACAGCGGCCCGCTCTCCAGACCCCGGGTCGACGGCGCGGGGGGGAAATGCTGCTGCACGATCTGGCTCGCCGTGCGCGACGAGAAGGCGTTGCCGCCGCTCGACAGATAGGCACCGGTCACGGCCTTGGCGATCGCCGCCATCTCGGCGGGGACGTCGAGCCCCTGCGCGTCGATCGTCGGGCTGTTCAGCCCCGCCTCGGTCATCGCGCTGGTCCGCGCAAGCGCCCGCGCGCCATTCATCCGGAAGACGGCGAGCACATTGCCGACCCGGTCGACCACCGCGATCACCGAAGGCAGGTTGCGCTTCTGCGCCTCCCCTACCGCCTGCGCGATGATCTGCTGCACCTCGCCCACGGTGAGTGCTTCCTGCGCCGGCGCTGTGAAATTGCCGCCCGCAGGCGGCGGCGTGGGGTTGGGAGTCGGAGTCGGGCTGGGCGCGGGCGTGGTGCCGCTGCTGTTGCCGCCCCCGCAGGAACTGAGCACCAGCGCCATCGCCGCCAGCGATGCCGTAACCTTGCCAATCCGCATCATGCGCGCATACTCCGCCCGGATGCGACCCGGCCCGACATCACCACACTGAAATCACCAGAACGTCCCACCTTGGTCATCTCCCTGCCCAGCCGGTCTTATTGCAGCGACCGGATGGTGCGCACCGCCCCGCCGAGCGCCCGGCGGAATTCCAGCGGCTTGTAGGCATTGGGCTCGGCCACCGCGGCATAGGCCTGGTTGATCTGCGCCCGAAGCGAAGTCGCGGCGCCCCCCGACACCTGACCTTGCGTCACCAGCCCGCTGAGCAGCGTATCGACCGCCATCACCGCCTGCACGCTGCCCTCATAATCGGTGAAGCGCGGGCTGATCGCCTCGCTGGCGATCGATTCCATGATCGAGAAGGTCTGCGCGCGGGTGAAATCGCTGCGGCTGAACTGGTCGGCGAGCGCCATCGCGGTCTGACGCAGGCGATTCGCCGCCTCGACCGCCGGACCCCGGCCCTGCGCCATCGCGGCATGGAAGGCGCGCGCCTGCTGCTCGTATTGCTGTGCCATGCCCGGCGCGGCCACGCGCACCGCCGCCGAGAGCATGATCATGTTCTCGTCATTATAGGGCGGCATGCCGGTGGGGATCGGACGCCCCGGATTGCCGAGCTTGGTCGGACGCGCATCTTCCTCGTCATAGATGCGGCGATGGCAGCTATGGCAGTCGAAGAAATAGAATTCGGGGAAGACGCCTTCCTGACCGATGCCGGGCTTGCCGAACAGGCTGAGCGAGCGTTCGAGCGCGATCGCCTGACCCACCGCCCACATGCGCATCGAATTGGTCTTGCCCTTGCGCTGGCGATAATCGGCATCCTCGTCATGATGCTGGGTCAGCGTCGAGAACAGGTCGAGCTCGAACGAGATGCGCGGATGCCCCGCCGCCATGATGCGGTGGTTGACGAACTGGCCCGGAGCGTCGTTGCCCAGATGGCAATCGAGGCACACCCCGGCGCGGGCCTGGGCATTCTCGAGCGGGATCATGCCCTGCGCCACGTTGCGCGCATGACTTGTGCCGGTGGCATAATGGCTCGACAGCCAGCCCGACGCTGCACCGTGACAGGCCTCGCAGCTCACGCCGTCATTCACCTGGAAGCGCGGACCCTTGGCGGCTGCCGGAGTCGAATGGCAGCCCAGGCACATCGCCGCCGAACGCGGATCGCCGATGCCCAGTTTCTTGCCGATCGCCAGGCTGCGCGGCTCGCCGAGCACGCGGAACGCGCGGCTGTGCGCGCCGCCGGGGGTCGATTCTTCCTGCCAGCGCCACAATTCGTCCTGACGCACGACCTCGCCATCGGCCTCGTTGCGGCCATGACAGGTCGATCCGGCGCAGCTGCCCACGCCCATATGCGTGCCGCGTGCCGCCATGCTGGCACCTTGCGCCTCAAGCCGCTCGGCGGCTGCGAAATTCGCGATGAAGAAAGCGCCGATCGCCAGAGCGAGACAGGCCATGCCCGCAATTGCGGCACGGATTCCACCCACGCGTTGAACGGCCCAAAGCCATGAATTGTGCATCGTCGCTTTTACCCCCGGCTCCGTGAGGAACCGGCCCCCGATAGACTAACGATGCGACCCCTTAGTCTTGTCTTGTCCGCTCTTATCGCCGGTTCGCCCAGCAGTTTCAAGGCAATCCTTTAGGAATGCGCGCAAAAATCTGCCGTACGCCCGCCCCCCTGCGCGCAGCGCCGCGCTTGCCGCGCCGCAGCATATTTGCCATGGTAACCGGCACATAGGGAGGCACGCCGATGCAGCTGGGCTTGGGATTCACGGATGGCGCATGGCTGGGGCATCTGGCCTTCATGATCCTTTCCGTGGCGCTGATTGCGCCGCCCATGCCGTGGATGCGACTCGGCATCGTGCTCTCGGCGGTCGCGGGCCTCGGCTATGCACTCGGCTTCGCCAACGATCTGGGCCTGGCCTTATGGTTCTTCGTGCTGCTGGTGATCGGCGCATCGATGCTGACGCGCTATATGTTGGCTGAACGAAACTCGCGTTTCTCGGCGGAAGAAGAGGCGCTGCGCGCCGGTTTCATGAGCGAGATGACCCGCGCTGCGGCCCGTCACCTGATGGATCAGGGCAACTGGATCACTGGCCGCGCAGGCGAGGTGCTGATCAACGAGGGCGAGGCGATCAGCCATCTGTTCTATCTGTACCACGGTGAGGCCGAGATCTCGCTGCACGGCAACCATGTCGGCAGCGTCGCCGCGGGAGATCTGATCGGCGATGCGACCGCGCTCAGCGGCGAGCCGGCCACGGGGACCGTCCGCCTTGCCACCGACAGCCGCTTCTGGTGCGTCTCCGCGCCCAAGCTGCGGGAATATCTGGAACTGCACCCCGATGCGCGCACCGTGATGGAGCGGCAGATCAACCACGCGCTGGAGAACAAGCTGCGCGCGGCGAACGCCGCGCTGGCGGGTGGGTGAATTGCTGCCAGGGCAGCACATCACGTCCCTCGACCTTGGCTCTCCGTAAACCGATCGGCTCTTGGTTGGTCAAAGTCCTGAAGGACCAGTGCACGAGGAACGTGGTTTACCCGCCTCCGTTTGTCCCAAGCCCTTCGGCTGGCTGTCAAGTCAGCCGCTCAGGGTGAACCAAGGTCGAGGGACGTCTGCGCCAGCCTTAGCCCTTATTGCTGCGGTTCGAGCACCTGACCGATGACGTGCACCATGCCGTTGCTCGCGGCGAGATCGGCCTGCTGGACCGAACCGACATCGCCACTGGCGTCAGACAGCCGCACCTGATCGAGCTCGATCGAGGCGTTGATCTTTTCGCCCTGCAGCGTGGTGAGCTCGATGCTGCCGCCATTATCGGAAATCTGCTTGCGCAGGTCCGCCGCCGTCAGCCGACCGGGAATGATGTGGTAATTGAGCACCGCCGCCAGCCTCGCCTTGTTCTCGGGCAGCAGCAGGTCGGCGAGCGCATCGACTCCCAGCTTGTCGAACGCGCCATTGTCGGGCGCGAACAGCGTCATCGGCTTGTCCGCCGCCAGCGCTGCGCTCAGTTCCGCCGTCTTGATCGCGCGCGCCAGCGTCGAGAGGTCGGGATTGCGCAGCACCACCTCGTCGACGCGCAGGATCGCATCAGGTTCGGCCGCAGCCTCTTCCCTGACCTCCAGGCTGGCAGGATCGACCCGCTTGACCGGATCGCCGCCGCCATCATGGCTGCCACAGCCCGCGACCAGCACGGTCAGCGACAAGAGAGAGGCTGTGGCAATCAAACGCATGTCGGTCTCCAGAATAGTGCGCGCGGTCAGGCTTGGTCCGTCTTGTCCATGAAGACGAAATCCCGATCCATGCTGAGCATATGGGCACCGCCATCGACGAAAAGCAACTGGCCCGTGATGGCACCCTCCTGGGCAAGGTAACGCACGGCGCGCGCAATGTCTCCCGGATCGGACAATCGGTTGAGCGGCATGCGCGCGGCGAGCCGCTGCATCTGCGCGTCATCATAATCGCTGGTGGCGAGCGTCAGCCCCGGTGCGACCCCGTTGACCCGCGCCTTCGCACCGAACGCCCGCGCCAGCGTGCGGATCGATTCGGCCAGCGCCTGTTTGGAGAGCGTATAACTCAGCTGGTCGCCATTGGGGTTGCGCACGCGCTGGTCGATGATCTGCACGATCGCGGGCACCCGCCCCTCGCCCGCCCCCGCGACGATCGCGCGCGTCAGCAGCATGGGGGCGTACAGGTTCACCGCGAAATGCTCGTGCAGCGTTGCGGGTGTCATGCTCTGCCAGTCGTCATATTCGAACAGCGAGGCATTGTTGACCAGCAGGTCCGGCGTCCGTCCGAAATGCGCGGTCGCGCGATCGACCAGAGCCTGCGGTGCCGACGGATCGGCGAGATCAGCGGCAAAGCCGTGCCATTCGGTTTTCAGCGCTTCCAGCGTCTCGGCCAGTTCGGGCTCGGGCGTCAGGTCGCTGCGACCATGCAGCGCGAGCGCATAGCCTGCACGCGCCAGCTCCATCGTAATGGCGGCCCCCACCCGGCGAAAGCCGCCGGTGACGAGCGCCAGCGGGGCCGGGCCAGCGTTCACCGGCGCGTCCGGGTCAGCGTGATGCCGATCGATTCGCCCGCTTCGGCGATGGCGAGCTTGATGATCTTGACCTTTAGCCGCCGGATGCGCGGATCCTGCAGGAACAGCGTCTCGATGACATGATCCGCCACCGCCTCGAT
>CAXRCQ010000493.1:0-4738 GCA_964228845.1 Blastomonas sp. | reverse complement strand
GTCGGCGACGGCAAGGTCTATGGCGTCGAATTCGACATGTCGACCGACCTTGGATTCCTCGGCCTGCCCGACACCGGTATCTTCGGAAATGTGTCTTATCTCGATAGCGAGATTACTGACATTTTTGGCGACCGCCGGTTCAACGACCAGTCGAAATTCGTCTATAATTTCGGCGCGATCCAGGACCTGAAATCGATCGGGGCGGCCTTTGGTGCCACCTATCGAAAGCAGGGCAGGGCCGTGGGCCGGGTCATTGGTGAGGAAGTCACCACCACTTATGGCGCCGATCTGGAAATCTTCATCGAAAAGCGCTTCGGCAACAGCCTTACGATCCGCGCCAACGGCTCGAATCTGCTCAACGGCAAGAAGCGCGAGGTGTTCAACAAGTTCACCACGGTCGAAGACCAGATCGACCGGAGCTTCGACGAATACGAGCTTGAGGCGGAAGAAGCCGGCCCGGTGTTCCAGGTCATAGCGCGTTACGCCTTCTGAGCGTGTGAAACGAAGCCGGGAGGCTGGCTGCGATCCGCCTCCCGGCATTTCCGCTTCCGTAAACCTGCGCAAATGGCTACATTACGGCCATGCCTGACTCTGCCGCCATCCGTCACGACCATCCCATCAGCGTCGATGCTTCCGAGATCGACTTCATGGGGCATGTCAACAATGCCCATTATCTCAAATGGGTGCAGGATGCGGTGATTGCGCACTGGCAGAATATCGCGCCGCCCCAGGCGGTGGCAGAGCATCTCTGGGTCGCGCTCAAGCACGAGATCACCTATCGCAAGCCCGCCTTTCTCGACGATCAGGTGATCGCATCGGTGATGCTCGAGAAGGTGCACGGTGCGCGCGCCTTTTACGAGACGATCATCCGCCGCGGCGAGGATGTGCTGGCCGAGGTCAAGTCGAGCTGGTGCTGTCTCGATGCCGAAACGCTGCGCCCCGCGCGGCTGGCCGAGGATATCAAGCGGCGCTTTTTCGGTAGTTGACGCTTATCCGATCAGCCCCAGGTTGATCAGGATGGTCAGGAACATCAGAACCACGATACCGGTGCAGTTCAGCAGCAGGAACAGGCGGAAGACCGCGCCGATGCGCGAAGTGCCATAGGCATGACGCAATTGCCGGTACATGTGGAACGGCGCGTAGAACAGCGCCGCCGTCGTCACCAGCCCGGGCAGAATGTTGAATTTCCACGACAGCGTCACGACGATGAACAGCAGTGACATGAACGCGATCGAATAGGTGGTGAACACCGCGTGATCGTAGAACCGATGGCCGCGCTTGCCGATCGTTGCCAGCCACACGAACGGTATCGATAGCGGGATCAGCAGCCAGGCGAACTTGTAGCCATTCGACTGGATCTTGTAGAGCAGCAGCTCGGGATTTTTCTTCGCCTTGGCAGCCAGCTTGTTGATCCAGGCATCGAAGGCGGGCACGCCGGTATCGACCTTGGTATCGAAATTCAACGTGTCGATCAGGCTGCCACCGCTGCTGTCGAGCACGCCTGGATATCGTGGCTTGCCCTCGATTGCGAAGCTCATGCCGTTGATCTCGGCCTTGATGTCGCGGATCTGGACCTCGAGCTTCTCGCGCTGAGGATCGTCGGCGGGCAGCGTCTTCAACCGGGCTTCCCGCTCGGCGATCTTCTTCTCGAGCGTCGCGATCTCGCTGGCAATGCCCGATCGCCAGTCGGTCCCGCTGACTTCGGCCCCTCCCGTCTTGTCGCCGGTGAAATCGGGCGAGCCGACATAGGAGAAGATCGCGAACATCATGAAGATCGCGAACAGGAAAAGCGCCATCGGGCTGATGAACCGCGCGCGCTCGCCATGGATATAGCGGCGGGTGAGATGCCCGGGCTGCCAGGCAAGCAGCGGCAGCGTGTTCCAGAACTTGCCGTCGAAATGCAGCACCCCGTGCAGGATATCGTGCCAGAAGGCCGAGATCGAGCGATGGACATGCGCCGCCTGACCGCACTGATGGCAATGCGGGCCCGCGAGAAGCGTGCCGCAGTTCAGGCACTTGCCATGAACTTCGGCGTGCGATTCTCCGGTGTCGGGCTCGGCGACGCGCGCCCACATTCCGCCTTCGGCGATCGATCCCGCGATCTCGAATTCACCGCTCATGGTTGCAGCCGCCCCGCCCGTTTCAATACCATGGATATTACAATCACGCCCCAGAGCGGCCAAGTGATTTGTCCGGCCACCATAGCGCGATTTCGCGTTGCGTGTGTCGCCAGGCAAGGGCTAGGGCAGGGCGATGGCCCATTTCGATCCCAAGACCTTTCGCAACGCACTGGGGCAGTTCGCCACGGGCGTCACGATCGTCACCACGCGCGACTCCGATGGCTCACCCGTCGGGGTGACTGCGAACAGCTTCAATTCGGTGTCGCTCGACCCGCCGCTGGTCCTCTGGTCGCTGGCGCGTTCTGCGCGTTCGATGGCGGCGTTCGAGCAGGCAAGCCAGTTCGCCGTGCACATTCTTGCCAGCGACCAGGATGAGCTTGCCAACCGCTTCGCATCGCGCATCGAGGACAAGTTTGCCGGAATGGACATCGGTGATCAGGGCTCGCCGTTCATCGAGGGATGCTCTGCGCGGCTGGTCTGCAATACCCGGCACCTCTATGAAGGCGGCGATCACGTGATCATGGTCGGCGAGGTCATCGATTATGAAAGCGAAGGCAAGCCGCCCTTGCTCTTCCATGGCGGCACCTATGCCGATCGGGTCGCGCGCGAGGCGAGGATCGAATCGCCGCCGGTGCTGTATGCGGTCGAGGGACGGATCGCGACGATCACGCTGAATCGCCCGGAAACGCGCAATGCCCTGTCCGAAGAAGTGATCGGCGCACTCGTCATGGCGCTGGAGACGGCGGATGCCGATCCGGAGATAGATTGCGTCGTGCTCACGGGCGAGGGGCCGGGCTTCTGCTCGGGCGGCAATATCAAGCAGATCAAGGCACTCACCGCCGAACAGCATATGAGCCCGATGCAGCTCGAAAACTGGTACAAGACGCAGATCCAGCGCATCCCGCTGACAATGGAGCGGATGTCCGTACCCGTGATCGCCGCCATTCGCGGCCATGCGATCGGCGCCGGATGCGACCTCGCTTCGATGTGCGACATCCGGATCGCTGCCGAGGATGCGGTCTTTGCCGAGAGCTTCCTGCGCGTCGGAATCATTCCGGGCGACGGTGGCGCATGGCTGCTGCCGCGTATCATCGGACATGCCAGGGCGACCCAGATGATGCTGACCGGCGAGTTCATCGATGCGGCCAGGGCGGAGCGCTACGGGCTGGTATCCGAGGTCGTGACGGTAGAGGCGCTGATGCCGCGCGCGATGGAACTGGCGCGGATGGTGGCGCAATTCCCGCCCGCTGCGATCCGCAAGACAAAGCGGCTGATCAAGGACGCGCGCGATGTATCGCTCGCCGAACATCTCGATCAGGCGGCGATCTGGCAGGGCGTGCTGCAGCAGATGGATGACCATCGCGAAGCGATCGACGCGATCCTGGAAAAACGCGCGCCGCGTTTTGTCGGCAAGTAAAGCGGCCTAAAGACTGGGTGGGCGGTGCAGCGTTGCTCAAACCGCCGATGGCCGCGTTAACCAATTCGAATCGCTATTGCAGATTGACTGGCGAAGGCGGGTTTTCAGATACCGCTTTCCAGCCTCGCTGCGCTGCCATCCCCGCTGCACAAGGACGCCGGAGAGAAAATGGCCCCGGTCTGTCGACCGGGGCCACCTGATTGAAGTTTTTGAAAAACCTCGAATCAGTTCCAGCCGCCGCCCAGGAGCCAGTCCCAGAATCCACGCACGGGCTGCTTGGTACGCTTTGCCATTTTTAGCACTCCATTTAGGGCGCGAAATACGAAACACGCCCAAAACAAGGCTAACAGAATGTAAAATGGTCAACAAGCGGTTAACTTAGGCAAGTGCAAATGTCCCTTGCGCGCCGCGCAGGGCGCAGCGACGGCCGAGGTTTCGGGATTGGCCTGGAATGTCGCGAACGCCGCTTAGGCAGCTTTTGCGGGCGAATGATCGGCAAGGTAATCGACGAGCGCTTCATAGGGCATGGGCCGACCGATCAGATATCCCTGCGCCTTGTCGCACCCCATCTGGCCGAGCAGCTGCAAGGTCTCGCTGTCCTCCACGCCTTCGGCCACAACCTCCTCGCCGAGCGAATGCGCGAGCTCGATCGTCGAATTGACCATGATCCGGTCCGAGCGGCTGGTGACGAGCATGCGGACGAAGCTGCGGTCGATCTTCAATTCTGTTGCCGGGCAGCGCTTGAGATAGTCGAGCGTCGAAAAGCCGGTGCCGTAATCGTCGATCGAAAGTTGCAGGCCGATGCTGCGCAGATCGCGAAGCTCCTGCATGGCCGATTCGGCGCTCGACATGGCGGCGGTTTCGGTGATTTCCAGGATCAGGCGTTCGGCGGGCAATCCATGGCGACGCAGCGTCTGCACCACCATGGGCTTCAGATTGGCATGGCCGATCAGCCGCGGCGAGAGGTTGACCGCCATGTCGAACTTGCGGCCAGTCCTGTTGAGGCTGGCCGCGACCTGCACCGCGCGGTTCAGGACATGCTCGGTCAGCTTCTCGATCCGGTCGTGGCGCTCGGCGGCAGTGATGAATTCCTCGGGATTGATCGGCCCCTTTTCAGGGTGCGTCCAGCGAACCAGCGCCTCTGCGCCGCAGATCTCGCCGGACAGGAGGTCGAGCTTGGGCTGGAACGCGACCCAGACTT
>CAXRCQ010000492.1:0-5022 GCA_964228845.1 Blastomonas sp. | reverse complement strand
CGGCATCTGGTGCTCAAGGCCCCGCACCCCTCGCCGCTATCGGCGCATCGCGGCTTTCTGGGCTGCGGGCATTTCAGCCAGGCCAATGCGTTTCTGGAAAGCCAGGGACTGGAGCCAATCGACTGGCGGCTGCCGCAGGAGCCTGCGTCGTCCTGACGTTCTCCGGCGAAAGCCGCAGTCCAGAGCGATCTTGGGCAGGCCCGTCCCTGGGTTCCGGCTTTCGCCGGAACGCGGGTGTTACTTGAAGACCGCGCGCGTCACCGCAAAGCCGACCAGCGCCGACGATCCGGTCAGAAATGTCCCCCAGATGATGTCGAGCACGGTGATCTTCGTGTTCCAGGTGGCGAGTGTCGCCTGGTTCGTCAGGTCATAGGTCATGTAGCACAAGAAGCCGAGCAGCGCGCCCTTGACCAGTGCTGTCTGCCAGCGCCCGTCGGCGAGCGCGGGAACGACCGCGAAGATCTGGATGCCCGCGATGTACAGCACATAGAACACAACCGCGGGCGCCAGCCGGAACGAAGGTGCAAGCAGATCGCCCAGCAACGGCTGGTATAGCCGCGGAGCCATGGTCTTCAGCCACACGCTGTCGATCAGCGCGAAGGCGAGCCCGGTGAACAGATAGGCGGCGGCATAGCGGAGCATGGCAGGACCTTTGTGCGACAGGAAAGGACGCAGGTGATCTGGCGTCAGTCGCCAACGCGCGTCAAGCGGGTGCGGTTGCGGGTGAGCCATTCGTTCCTGCCATTGTCGCAATTGGACACGCGCAGCATCAATGCGCCATCGCCTTGATCGACATTGACATTGGCCAGAGAATTGTACAATATTAAGGTATGAAAGCCATCAGCTATTCCGATGCCCGCGCCAGCCTCAAGGCGGTGATGGACGACGCGGTCGCCGATCGCGCGCCGATCATGATCACGCGGCAGCGCGGAGAGCATGTCGTGATGGTGTCCGCCAGCGAATGGGCAGCGATCGAGGAGACGCTTCATCTGCTCGCCTCGCCCGCCAATGCGCGCCATCTGGCCGAAGGGATCGCCCAACTCGACGCCGGCAAGGGCGAGGAACGGACGCTGGTCCAGCCTTGAAACTGGTCTTCGCCTCCGCCGCCTGGCAGGATTATCTGGAATGGCAGGCACGCGACCCGGCAGTTCTGCAACGCATCAACACGCTGATCGGCGTTTGTCTGCGCACGCCTTTCGCCGGGATCGGCAAGCCTGAGCCGCTCAAGCGCAATCTGGCGGGCTGGTGGTCGCGGCGGATCACCGGCGAGCATCGCCTGGTTTACCGTGTGAGCGGATCAGGCGAGGCACAGGCGCTCGAGATCCTGTCCTGCCGCTACCATTACTGACGCCGCAGTCACCCCATCGGCTTGGGTTGCCACAATTCGATCTTGCGGCCTTCGGGGTCCATGATGTGCGCGAACAGGCCGTTGGCTTCGGCGGGGAAGGTTTTCACCGGCTCCACCCCTTCGGCCTTGCAGCGCGCCAGAATGGACTCGAGATCGTCGACCATCAGGTTGAACATGAACTCCTTGGCCGATGGCGCGAAATATTCGCTGCTCTCGGCAAAGGGCGAGAACACCGTGCCTGCGCCGGGGTGATTCGCGGCGTCCTGCGGCAGGAAGACCAGCCCGCCCCACTCGTCGAAGCTGAGGCCGAGCACGCGCGCATACCATGCCCGCAACGCGTCGGGATCCGGGGATTTCAGGAACAGCCCGCCCAGCCCGATGACCTTGCCCATATATCCTCCCCATATCTCGATCCAGGCGGGAAGATATCACGAAGTCGAGCCATGAAAAAAGGAAACCCGCCGATGTTGCCACCGGCGGGGTAACCTTTTTCCTCCCCAGGAAAACTTTATCGGTCAGACATGTTTTAACAACGCAGTACCGATCACCATGAACCGTTCGCTCAAGAGAACTGGTTCATCGTGTTGTTGACGCCGCCAGCCTTGAGCGCCGCCTCGCCAGCGAAATATTCCTTGTGAGCATCGCCGATGTCGCTGCCAGACATGTTCTGGTGCTTCACGCATGCGATTCCCTGACGGATCTCCTGCCGCTGGACACCGAGTACATAACCCAGCATGCCCGCTTCTCCAAAATATTCCTTCGCCAGGTTATCGGTGGAGAGCGCAGCCGTGTGATAGGTCGGCAGCGTGATCAGGTGATGGAAGATGCCAGCACGGCGCGCACCATCGGCCTGGAAGGTGCGGATGCGCTTGTCGGCAGCGATGCCCAGTTCGGTATCGTCGTACTTGGCGTCCATCAGCTGGGCGCGGTCATATTCGGAAACGTCCAGACCTTCCTTGACCATCGCGTCATAGACCTGCTGGCGGAAGTTGAGCGTCCAGTTGAACGAGGGCGAGTTGTTGTAGACCAGCTTGGCATTGGGAACGACCTCGCGGATGCGGTCCATCATGCTCGCGATCTGCTCGACATGCGGCTTTTCGGTCTCGATCCACAACAGGTCCGCGCCGTTCTGCAGCGAGGTGATGCTGTCGAGCACGCAACGGTCGGCTCCGGTGCCTTCGCGGAACTGGAACAGGTTGCTGGGCAGGCGCTTGGGACGCAGCAGCTTGCCGTTGCGGTTGAGAATGCCAACGCCGTTGCGCGCCGTGGCGGGGTCGATCTCCTCGCAATCGAGGAAGCTGTTATACTGGTCGCCGATATCGCCCGGCTCGTGGCTGACCGCGATCTGCTTGGTCAGGCCAGCGCCCAGCGAGTCGGTGCGGGTGACGATGATGCCGTCCTCGACACCCAGTTCCAGAAACGCATAGCGGCAGGCGCGGATCTTGGCGAGAAAGTCCTCGTGCGGCACGGTGACCTTGCCGTCCTGATGGCCGCACTGCTTTTCGTCCGACACCTGGTTCTCGATCTGCAACGCGCAGGCACCGGCCTCAATCATCTTCTTGGCGAGCAGATAGGTGGCTTCCGCATTGCCGAAGCCCGCATCGATATCGGCGATGATCGGAACGACATGCGTCTGGAAATTCTCGACCTGGTCGAGCAGTTCCTTTTCCTTTGCAGTGTCACCGGCGGCGCGCGCCTTGTCGATGCCGCTGAACAGCAGGTCGAGTTCACGCGCATCGGCCTGGCGCAGGAAGGTGTACAGTTCCTCGATCAGCGCGGGCACGCTGGTCTTCTCGTGCATCGACTGGTCGGGCAACGGTCCGAATTCGCTGCGCAGCGCCGCGACCATCCAGCCCGACAGGTAGAGATACTTGCGCTTGGTGGTGCCGAAATGCTTCTTGATCGCGATCATCTTCTGCTGCGCGATGAAGCCGTGCCAGCAGCCGAGCGACTGGGTATATTGCGACGGGTCGGCATCATAGGCGGCCATGTCCTCGCGCATGATCTTTGCGGTGTAACGCGCGATGTCGAGCCCGGTGCGGAAGCGGTTCTGCAACTGCATGCGCGCGACCGATTCCGGATTGATGCCGGTCCAGCGGCCCTGCTTGCTGGCAACGAGCTGCTCGTTGGCGCGAATTTGATCGGTATAGGACATGGGCATTTCCTCGTTGCGAATCAGACGATGTCACAAATTGACACCGGATGCTCATTTCCTACGCCAGATTGACGAGGATGGCCGCAGAAACCGACAAAATTCTTGTATTTTTGCGGCAGGTGCGAGATGGATTTTTGTCATAAAGTAAATTTATTTACAACCTGCCTCGCGTTAACCATATTTGAGGGCAACCGGTTTACAGCACGCCGCGATGGCCAAGATGGACCCTCCCAGCCCCGAACAGTGCGGCCTTGCCGTTGACAGCCCGTTCACCCGGACGCGGCTGGCGGTCGCCATTCTCGTGGTTCTGGCCATGCTTGCAGGGGTGTCCGCAATCTATTTCCAGGCACCGGATCTGGTCGGTGCCAAAAAGGTGCTGACCGATTACGACGCATTTCACGTCGCAGGCCTGCTGGCGCTCGAAGGCCGAGCCGACACGGCCTATCGCATCGACACCATGCTGGACGCACAAAAGTCCTTTACCGGGTCGCTGTCGTTCATGCCCTGGACCTATCCTCCGCCGTTCACGCTGTTTGTGGCAGCGCTCGCTACACTGCCGGTAGGGCTCGGTTTTCTTCTGTTCGTCACGACCAGCTTTGCCGCCTATCTGGCGGTCCTGCGGCGGATTGCCGGGCCCTATCTTCCCGGCGTGCTGATCGCCATGCTGCCAACCTTGCTGCTGATGATGCGCACCGGCCAGAACGGCTTTCTCACTGCCAGCCTGATCGGCGTTTTTCTGCTCGCCTTCTTCCAGCGCAGGCCCGGAGCCGGGCTGCCGCTGGGGCTGATGGTCATCAAGCCGCATCTGGCGGTGGGGATCACGCTGGTCACGCTGATCGGACGACGCTGGCATGCGGTACTGATCGCGGCAATCACGGTGATCGTACTGCTCGCGCTGTCCACCTGGGCGCTGGGGCTGCCGGTATGGCAGGGCTTTCTCGATGGCATCGTCGAATCCGGCGGCTATTTGCGCCGCGGCATCTATCCGCTGTTCCGCATGACCTCCATCTACGCATTCGTGCATACTCTGGGTGCAGGGCCAGACGTCGCGATGGCACTGCACGGCATCGGCGCGCTGTGCGCTGCCGGTGCGCTGCTCTGGCTTTGGAAGATCGGGACTGTGCCCCGTCGTCTCGCCGCCGCTATCTGCTGCGTGTCGCTTTTCGTCAGCCCCTATAATTACGACTATGACCTCACCGTCTTCGGGTTGGCCATAGCGTTCGTGCTCCCCGACATCCTCCAGCGCACCAGCCAGCTCGAACAGACGGGCCTCGTGCTGCTGAGCTGGATAGCGACCGGCTATGGACTGGGGCGTTCGATGACGATGGCAGAGAAGCAGAATTACGCCATCGACGACCCCCGATTCGGCGGCGACGAATTGTCGCTCATGGCGCCTTTGCTGCTGCTGCTCATCCTGCTGGCGGTTCGCATTCTGGCGCGTCCGGTGCGAAATGCAGCGCTGCCCGGCCCAATGAGCGAGGCCGTGCGCCCGGCCTGAACATCGTACGGCTTGATCTGC
>CAXRCQ010000491.1:0-6393 GCA_964228845.1 Blastomonas sp. | reverse complement strand
GCCGCGATGGCGATCGTCATCAGGTTGGTCACGAACAGCAGCAGCGATCCGAAGAAGACGGTAGAGTTGAGTGTCGCAAGCCCGAAGCCGACCGTCGCCAGCGGCGGCATCAGCGCAGTCGCGATGGCCACGCCGACGATCGTGCCTTCGCGGCCCCGTATCATGGCGTAGGCCCCGGCAAGCGCGGAGAACAAGGCGACGAGCAGGTCGAACAGGTTAGGCCGGGTGCGCGCCGCGATTTCGGCCGTGATGTCCTTGATCGGCGAAAAGAACACGACAAGCGCGGAAAACAGCACCGCCAGCACGACGCCTCCGCCCAGCGTCATCGCGGTCCGGCGGATTTCGTTGCCATCGACCAGCGCAATGCCGAAACCGAGCCCGATGATCGGACCCATCAGCGGCGAGATAAGCATCGCCCCAATGACCACTGCAGGCGAGGACAGCAAGAGGCCCAGTACGGCGATGCCCGCCGACATCAGGATCATGAAGGCATAGCGGGGGGTCAGGCTGGCCTCGTCATCGACCTTCGCGATGACAGCACGATGTTCGATCGAGGGGATGACGCTGCCGCGCCACCAGCTGCCCAGCGGCCCGGCAAAGCGCGCGGCGAGACGCCCCAGGCTGGTGCCATTGGCCGGTGCCGGTTGCGCCTCTGGAATATTGCCTGCGGCCTGGGACATGCTTCTTCACCCTTGCGTTACCTGTCCGGGGGTGGACCCGGCTCGCCTTTGCCGATAGACGTTTGGGCATCTTCGTGCCAGCCATGAGCAGCCATTGCGTGGCTTATGCGTTGGGATGAGATGGATTGACCCGCCCCGGCACACGGGGCAACGCCCTTGCAGGGCAAGTCCGGTCAGCCAGCTTGGGCATCACAAACGGGAGCATATATGGGCGCACAGGGGACACCGGGCGGCAAGGAAGGATCGGCCCTGCGCCAGTTCCTGAACAGCGAGGCGGCAGGGGGCATCATCCTGATCCTGTCGGCCGCGATCGCCATGATCATTGCCAACAGCCCGCTTTACGACCTGTACCACCATGTGCTGCACGACATCGAGGGACCGGTACTGACCAAGAAGCTCGGTCCGATGACCCCGCATCTTTGGATCAACGATGGCCTGATGGTCATCTTCTTCCTGTATGTCGGGCTCGAGATCAAGCGCGAGCTGGTCGACGGAAGGCTTTCCACCTGGGACAAGCGCCGTCTGCCGGTGATCGCCGCGATTGCCGGCATGGCGATGCCCGCCTTGATCTATCTGGTTGAAACGGGCGGCAATCCAGCTGTCGTCAATGGCTGGGCGATCCCGGCGGCAACCGATATCGCCTTCGCCATGGGGGTGCTGGCGCTGCTGGGCAAGCGGGCGCCGACCTCGCTCAAGCTGTTCCTCGTCACCGTCGCGATCGTCGACGACATGGGCGCGGTGGCCATCATCGCGCTGTTCTACACCGAGGGCCTCGCTCCGATCTGGCTCGGGCTGGCGGCTGCGGTCATGGCGGTCATGTACGCGCTCAACCGCTTCAGGGTGATGAACCTCATCCCCTATCTGATCCTGACGGTGGTGCTTTGGTACGCGATCCTGCAATCGGGCGTGCATGCTACGATTGCCGGCGTGCTCGCCGCCTTCATGATCCCGATCATCAAGACCCCCGGCACCCCGGACGCGCATGACAGCCCGCTGCACCGGCTGGAGCATGGCATTTCGCCCTGGAGCTCGTTCCTGATCATCCCGCTTTTCGGCTTCGCCAATGCGGGCGTGTCGCTGCAGGGCCTGGGGATGGACGAGGTATTTGCGCCCGTTCCGCTCGGCATCGCCTCGGGCCTGTTCCTCGGCAAGCAGATCGGAATTTTTGGCAGCGTCTGGCTCTCGGTGAAGCTGGGAATTGCCAGCAAGCTGCGCGGCGCGACCTGGCTGCAGATCTACGCCGTCGCGGCCCTGTGCGGCATCGGCTTCACGATGAGCCTGTTCATCGGCGCGCTCGCCTTTCCGGGCAATGCGCTGCTGATCGACGAGGCCAAGATCGGCGTGATCATGGGATCGGTCGCCTCCGCGCTGGTCGGCTATGTCATCCTGCGCGTCTGCCCGCTGCATCCGCTTCACGTTCAGGAAGAGCTCGAGCAGGAACAGGAAGTCCGCGCCGATGGCGATGTCGAGAGCCTGGAAGACGACGAGGATGAGGAAGTGGTCCGCGCATGAAGATGATCGCCCGTTTCGGCCTGCTGGCGCTGGTGCTGGCTTGTGCTGCCTGTGTGCAGAAGCCGTCACCCCAGGCCAGTGCGCCCGCTGATCCGCTGAATGATATTGCCCGCCAGTATGTCCTGCTGTCGCTCGAGATCGGCACGCATGAGGACGGTTATATCGACGCTTATTATGGCCCTGCCGAATGGAAGCGGCAGGCCGAGGCGAACCCCCGCGATCTTGCCGCTCTGGCTCAGGCTGTCGACGCGCTCGATGCCAGCCTGGTGGCCGTTGATGTCGCAAACCGCGAGCCGATGGTCCAGCGCCGCGCAAAGTTCCTTCACGCCCAACTCAACGCCGCACGCACCCGCGTCAAGATGCTGCGCGGGGAGAAGCTGTCGTTCCGCCAGGAATCGCTCGGCCTGTTCGGCGCTACGCCGGATATCCAGCCGCTCTCCAGCTATGATCCCGTGCTGCAGGAGATCGAGGCGCTACTGCCCGGTGACGGCACGCTGGCCGAGCGCGTCGATGCCTTTCAGGAACGCTTCGTCATTCCCGCAGACCGGCTGAAACCCGTGTTCGACCGCGCCATTGCCGAGTGCCGCGCGCGCACCGCAGCGCATATCCCGCTGCCCAGGGGCGAGAGCTTCCGCATGGAGTTCGTCACTGGCAAGCCGTGGAGCGGTTATAATTACTATCAGGGCAATCTGGCCAGCCTGATCCAGATCAACACCGACCTGCCGATCCGCATCAGCCGCGCGGTCGATCTGGGCTGTCACGAGGGCTATCCCGGCCATCACGCGCTCAACTATCTGCTCGAACAGAAGCTGACGCGCGGACGCGGATGGGTCGAATACAGCGTCTATCCGCTTTACAGCCCCCAAAGCTTGATCGCGGAAGGATCGGCCAATTTCGGCATCGACCTTGCATTCCCGGGCAAGGAAAAGCTCGCTTTCGAGACGCGCGAGCTCTATCCGCTTGCAGGCCTTCCCACCGCCGATGCCGAAAGGCTGGCGCAGTTGCAGAAGGCGCTGTCCGCGCTGCGCGGCGCGCGCTTCACCATCGCGCAGATGTATCTCGACGGCCAGATTGACCGCGATCAGGCGATCGCGCTGACCCAGAAGTACCAGCTGGTGAGCGAAGCGCGGGCGAAGCAGTCGGTGGGCTTTACCGATACCTATCGCAGCTATGTGATCAACTATGGCCTCGGCCAGGACATGGTGCAGGCCTATGTCGAGGCCGCCGGACCCGATGCCAAGGCGCGCTGGGCGGCGATGGAACGCGTGATCAGCGAACCGGCACTGCCGGTGGATCTCGCGGTCAACTGACGCGCGCGTTTCAGCTCGCGAACAGCATCGCGTCGTCGGCGAACGCCTTGAATTCCAGCGCATTGCCCGCCGGGTCGTGGAAGAACATCGTCGCCTGCTCGCCGACCTGGCCTGCAAAGCGAATGTGCGGCTCGATCACGAAGCGCGTCCCCGCCGCCTTGAGCCGTTCGGCGAGCGCGGACCAGTCTTCCATCGTCAGCACCACGCCGAAATGCGGCACCGGCACGTCATGCCCATCGACCGGATTGTGGTGCGCGCGACCAGCGCTCGCCTGCGGGTCGAGATGCGCGACGATCTGATGGCCGAACAGGTCGAAATCGATCCAATGGTCGGACGACCGTCCCTCGCCGCAGCCCAGCACTTCACGATAGAAATGCCGCGCGGCTGCAAGGTCATCGACCGGAAATGCCAGGTGGAACGGCCGGATGCTCATCGCGCAAACGCCGATATCAGAAGGTCGCGAGCGCGGTATCGAGCCCGGTCGACACCACATTGATCACGATCGGCTTGCCTTCCAGATCGAGGAAAACCAGCTCGAGCTTCTTGGCTTTCTTGAGATTGGCGATATCGATGGGGCCGAGCGGCTTTTCGCCGATGCACCCTTCGGGTAGGCAGCGGCTGAACACGATCTTGTCGATCGCCTTGGTCTGATCGCCATCGACCTGCATCAGCGCGCCCGTATCCAGCCGCACGCCCAGCGGCACCTTGACCAGCAGCCCGGTCTTGCCGCTGGTCTTCTGCCGCGCGATGGCGACACGGATCACTTCCTTCTGGTTCGCCTCGTCGATCAGCGATTGCACCGCGTCGCAGATTTCCTGCTCACCGCTGCCCTTGCAGCCCGATGTCCAGGGCTTTGCACCATCCGCACCCATTTTGGGCGTGATCGCCTGGGCTGCGGGCGCTGCCGGGCTGGCCGCAGGCGCTGCTTGCTTGGCGGTCTGCGCCGCGAGCGACACGGGCGCCAGCGCAGCCGCCGCCAGCACAAGCGAACGGGCCAGAACGATCGAACGGGGGGCAAAACGCATCGAAATCACTCTTTCCTTACTGGGTCGGCTGCCAGGTCCATAAAGGGACCGCCGCGCCGCTGCACAGGCTGATATACTCGCAGCCGCCATGCTGTCCATCGCTGTGCGACGTGCTGCCCGGGGCGCTGTCGTCGGCGGGTCTGAGCTCGGGCGAGACGAGCACCGGAAGCGGTGCGGAGAGCCCCTGGAGCACCTGCATCGGCGAAAGACTTTCGGGCGGAACCGGCAGCGTCACCGTGCCCTGGCTGGGCATGGTGACGACCGGAGCCGAGCTGCTCGACGCAGCAGGCGGCGTCGCATTGCTGCCCCGTTCCGCCGCCGCTACAGGCGTGGCGGATCCGCCGGGTGGCGGCGTTCCATTGCCACCGGCGATCGGCAGCGTCACCGGCGGCAGCGTGACGATCACGGGCGGGATAGTGGTTCCCGGCGGCGGGTTCGGCGTTCCCCCGGTCCCCGGCGGGTCCTGTGCGGGAGGAGTAGCGGGCAGCACCGTCATCACGCCGGGGCGATAGGTGATCTGATAATTGCGCGCGGTGCCGCGCGAGGCGTTGATGATATACTGGCCGGGCGCAGCATTGGCCCCGCCCGATGTGCGCAGCACCAGCCCGGTCACGACATCGCCCGTATCGCCGTTGCGAAGGCCCGAATAGCTGACCGTCATGGTCGGCAGGCTTGATCCCTGCGTCATCGTCTTGCTGTCGGCGGTGATCAACAGCTGCGCCTGGGAGATGCTCAGGCGGCCCGGGATGTAGCTGAAATCATAGTTGAGCGCCGATGCACCCGATGCGGTGATCGCATACAGGCCGACATCCGATCCGATCGTTGCCGGCGTGCCAAATGTCAGCCCGGTGACGACGCTGGCATTGTCGCCATTGCGGAAGCCGCTGATGCGGGCAGAGAATTCCGGATTGGCAAGGCCATATTCGCGCTGCGCATCGTTGACCCGCACCTGCAGCAGCGCCTTGGTGATGGTCAGCGTGCCGGGCTGGTAATCGAAACGGTAGTTGGCGGCGGACGCACCCGACCCGGTGATGACATAGCTGCCGACATTGCTGCGCGCATTGGCCCCGGTCATCAGCCTGAGACCTGTCACGTCCTGTTCGGTATCGCTGTTGCGGAAGCCGGTAATGCTCGCGGTCAGCGCCGGGTTGGCTGCACCATAGGTCCGCGTCTTGCTGTCGATCGCGACCGTCAGCGTCGCCGGATTGATCGTCAGCGTGCCGGGAACATAGCTGAAATCATAGTTGAGTGCCGACGCTCCAGAGGCGGTAATCGCGTAACTGCCGACGCCCGAGGCCACAGTGGCCGGCGTCGCCAGCACCAGCCCGCTGATGACGCTGGCGCTATCGCCGTTGCGCAGGCCGGTGATGGTGCTGGTCAGCACGGGGTTGGTGAGGCCATATTCGCGGCTCTTGCCATCCGCCGTCACCATGAGCAGTGCCTTGGTGATCGTCAGCGTACCCGGCACATAGGCGAAATCGTAATTGGTCGCAGACGCCCCCGAGGCGGTGATGGCATAGGTGCCGACGTTCGAGCCGATGGCTGCCGCAGTGCCATAGACCAGCCCGCTGATCACGCTGGCGCTGTCGCCGTTACGCAAGCCCGCGATCGTGCCGCCCAGCGCGGGATTGGCAAGGCCATATTCGCGCGTTGCGTCGTTGGCGGTCACCGTGAGCAGCGCCTTGGTGATCGTCAGCGTTCCAGGAACATAGGCAAAGTCGTAATTGGTCGCGTTTCCGCCCGACCCGGTGATCGCATAGGTTCCGACCGGCGATCCGCTGGCCGCGCTGGTGCCGAACACAAGCCCGCTGACGACGCTGGCGGTATCGCCATTGCGCAGGCCGACAATGGTGCCGGTGAACGCCG
>CAXRCQ010000490.1:0-6301 GCA_964228845.1 Blastomonas sp. | reverse complement strand
ATTGCGGACTTTCGGCTATCAGGTCGGGTCGGGGTTCGTGCTCACCGCCGATAAGGGGCGGGCGACGCTCGTCCTCGCTGGCCTGGGCTGCACGGGCGCCTGTCCGGCGGCTCTCGGACAGGACATCGCTCATTGGCCTTTCAGCTCCCGGATATTGGCGGCGTACCGTTCCGCTCCGCCCTTGAAGGTGGCAGTGCCTGCAACCAGCACATTCGCACCGGCATTCACCGCCTGTGGCGCGGTGACGGAGTCGATGCCTCCATCGACCTCCAGATCGATCGTGCGGCCCGATTTCGCGATCATCTTGGCGATCGCCTCGATCTTGCGCAGCTGGCTGGAGATGAAGCTCTGGCCGCCAAAGCCGGGATTGACGCTCATCACCAGTATGAGGTCGACCTCGTCGATCAGATAGTCGAGCATCTTGGCAGGCGTTGCGGGGTTGAGCACCACGCCCGCCTTCTTGCCGAGCGATTTGATGAGCTGCACCGTGCGGTGAACATGCGGCCCCGCCTCGGGATGTACGGTGATGATATCCGCGCCGGCATCGGCAAACGCCTGCACATACTGGTCGACCGGCGAGATCATCAGATGCACGTCGAAAGGCTTGGTCGTGTGCGGGCGCAGCGCCTTCACCACCGCCGGGCCGATGGTGATATTGGGGACGAAATGCCCGTCCATCACATCGATGTGAATCCAGTCCGCGCCCGCCGCATCGATCGCGCGAACCTCTTCGCCCAGACGCGCGAAATCGGCGGACAGGATCGACGGGGCTATCAATGGTGGCTGCGGCATAGGTCTAGCCGCTTAACCCCCAATACCTTGTGGAGCAAGGCGCTTTGCGGCGCTTTTCCACATGAATTGGCCCAGGGGCGGACAGTCAGCCGTTATGGCGCAGTCGCGCCATGAAGAAGCCGTCGAGCCCGCCTGCTTCCGCCAGCATGCCGGGCAGCGTGCGGACCTGGCCCAGCGAGTCGGGCGTCACGCCGGAGGGGAGTTCATCGGCGGCGACGGGGTCGATCGTGTAGCGGCTGTCCTCGGCAAGGAAGCGCGCAATCACATCCTCGCCCTCGGCCTTCTCGAGCGAGCAGACCGCATAGACCAGCACGCCGCCGGGCTTGACCCAGTTCGATGCACGCTCGAGCAGAACCGCCTGCTGCTGCGCGCGGTCCTCGATATGGCGCGCGCCGATCCGATAGAGCACATCGGGGTGACGGCGGAAGATGCCGGTCGCGCTGCACGGCGCGTCGAGCAGCACGGCATCAGCCTGATCGTCGGGCCGCCATTCTAGCAGATTGGCGGTGACGGTCTCGGCATCCAGGCCGGTGCGCTTCAGGTTCTGGCGCAGGCGCTTCAGCCGCTTTTCCGAATTGTCGAGCGCAGTGACGTTCCAGCCGGCGGCAGCGAGTTGCATCGTCTTGCCGCCGGGCGCTGCGCACAGATCGAGCACGCTGCGGCCGTTGCCCTGACCGAGCAGACGCGCGGGCAGGCTGGCGGCGAGATCCTGCACCCACCAGTCGCCCGATTCGAAGCCTTCGATCAGCTCGATCGCGCCCGCGCGCGGCAGGCGGACATGGCCGGGCGCGAGCGAGACGCCGCCAAGCTGCGCGGCGGTCGCAGCGGTCGTGGCAGGGTCGGCAAGGCTCAGGTCGAGCGACGGAGGGCTGCCGAGCGCGGCGCTCGCGGCCTCGGCCATCGTCTCGCCCCAGAGCGCAGTCCAGCGGTTGGCGGTGGCGGGCGGCAGCTCGGGTGCGGGCAGGGCGACGCCTGCGCGCATCAAACTACCGAACACGCCATGCGCCAGCTTGCGCGGGCCGCCCTGGAGCAGCGGCAGCGCGGTCGCGATGGTCGCATGCGGCGGCGTTTCGAGCGCCAGCGTCTGCGCGAGCATGATGCGCAGCACCATCCGCGCCTTGGCATCCTCCGCCAGCGGCAGTCGGGTCATGCTGTCGATCAGCAGGTCAAGCCCGGGAAGGTGGCGCAATACCTCGCCCGCGATTGCCATCGCCAGCGCGCGATCCGACCGGTCATCGATTCCCTGACAGGCGGCATGCTGCGCGACATCGAGCGACTCCCCGCGCCGCATCACGGCATCGAGCATCTTCAGCGCGGCGCGGCGCGCGGGCAGGCCGGGGGTGTCGTCAACGGGGGAGGGGCGGTTGTTCATGCGCGGGCGTTAGGCTGACAAGCGGAACAAATCAAATCCTCCCACAGCTTGTTGGGGCATGGGTTGACCGGACCATGTTTCTCCCCTCCCGTTTGCGGGAGGGGTGGCCGAAGGCCGGGGTGGGACTGCGCAAAGGGTGGTCAGCCCCACCCCGGTCCAGCAGGCTGGACCTGCCCCTCCCGCGGGCGGGAGGGGAGATTAAAGCTCAACCCCGACCCAGCGGATCGAGCGCGCTGCCCCGGCGCGGGGGCGGCGAGGCGCTGCCCTGTTCGCGGGCGATCGCCTCTAGCGCGGCGATGCGATCACCGGTATCGGGGTGGGTCGAGAACAATGCGCGCACGCCCGAGGGCACGATGTACAGCTGCGCCGCTGCCGGGTTGCGCTCAACCACCGGGTTGGGAATCCGCTGCGCCTGGTTCGAGATGCGCGCGAGCGCCGATGCCAGCGCGAGCGGCTTGCCGCTGATCTCCGCACCACCCCTATCCGCGCCGAACTCGCGCGTCCGGCTGATCGCCATCTGCACGATCATCGCCGCGAAAGGCGCGACAAACACCGCCAGCATCGCTGCCCAGGGGTTGCGATTGTCGTCGCGGAAGAACAGCCCGAAATTGGCGAGCATCGACACTGCGCCGGCAATGGTCGCGACCATGGTCATGATCAGCGTATCGCGGTTCTTCACATGCGCCAGCTCGTGCGCCATCACGCCTTCGACCTCGTCGCGGCTCAGCATTTGGAGCAGGCCGGTGGTCGCAGCGACGGCGGCATTTTCCGGATTGCGTCCCGTGGCAAACGCGTTGGGCGCAGCCTGATCGATGATGTAGACGCGCGGCATCGGCAGCCCGCCGCGCTCCGCCAGACGCGCGACGAGATTGTAGAAATCCGGGTGGCTCTGCGCATTCACCTCGACCGCATTGTGCATCTTCAGCACGATCTTGTCGGCATTCCAGAAGGTGAACAGGTTCATGCCCGCCGCAAACAGCAGCGCGATCACTGCGCCGCCCGATCCACCCAGCGTATAGCCCAAAGCCATGAACAGCGCGGTCAGCGCCGCCAGCAGCATGGTGGTCTTCAATCCGTTCATCTGAACTTGCAATCCTTGTGTCAGCGTTGCGTGCCGGGCGCTTCACATCGCGCCGGGAACGCCCCATATGCCCGACAGAGATGTAAGAATGCCGCGACGGTTTTCAATCGACCGACCCGGCCAGCCCAAGGGAAGCAGCATGCCAGACACTCCGCGCGCAACGCGTCGTCCCGACCATGTCAAGCCACCTGCGCATTGGGGCAAATCGCCGCCCGTGCCCGCGCCCCAGCCGATCGCTGAACAGGATGCCGCAGAAGCGGCCAAGGGCCCCACGCGCTTCGGCGACTGGGAGCACAAGGGCATCGCGATCGACTTCTGATGATGTGTCACCGGAAATGACACGACTTTTCAAGCTTTGCGCCGCATGCTATTGACACGATTGTCAGTGAGAATGCGAGCGTGCCAGCCATGTCCGAACCGGTTTTCCGTCATCCCGAGCGGCCCGTGCCCAAGTTTCGCCCGTTCAGGGCGCTCGACCATTTCCGCAAGCTGATCGCGGACAAGGAAGATACCGAGCAGGTCTTCCATATCTTCCAGTGCCTGCCGCGCCTCAAGCTGGTCGACGAGATTCGTGCCTTTGTGTACAGCGACTTCGGGCGGCAGCTGCGGCTGAGCGAGCCTTATCTGCCCGACATTCTCGACGACCATGCGCGGTTGCGCGCCATGCCCAGGGGCAGCGTCGCGCATGCCTAGGTCGATTTCATGGAGCGCGAGGGGCTTTCCGCTGCCGGTCTGGTCGCAGAATATGACCGATTCCAGGGCAACCGCCGCTATGGCGACATGGTCGAATGGTATGTCAACCGGCTGCGCGACACGCACGACCTGCTGCACGTCCTCACCGGCTATGGCCGCGACGCGCTGGGTGAGGCATGCGTGCTCGCCTTCACTTATGGGCAGAACCCGTCGCCCGGCAATATCTTCATCGCCTATATGGCCGCGCTCAACATGACCCGCACCATTCGCAGCGATGCCCCAGTGTTCAAGGCGGTCGGCGAAGCCAGGCGGCTGGGCAAGGCCTGTCCGCGAATTGCCGAACAGCCGCTGCTCTCGCTGCTCGCCGAACCGCTCGCAGCAGCGCACAAGCGGCTGAACATCGATGAGCCGCGTCACTACGCAGTGGCGCATGACCGGCTGCGCGCGCGGGGGATCGACCCCTATAACCTGCTCGGCAAGCCTCAGCCGGCCTGATTGGAGGCCAAGGGGTCGGGAATCGGCGGTTTGTCGCAAATTGCAGCGCCGGGGCATTGACCGTAATGCGATAGTATCACATGCAAGCGCCTTGAACATTTCAGGGGCGATAACGCCTTGAAAATTAGGGGGTCGCCTTGCGTCGTTTATCCGCCGTTTCCGCTTCGCTGTTCGCACTTGCCATCGGCGTGGTCGCTACGCCTGTGCTCGCCAGCCCGGTCGAGCAGACCAAGAGCGGCTATCAGGACAAGTTCCGCCAGCTCGAGGGCGAGGAATGGCCGACCCCGACCGATTATCGCAACGCTTCGGGCGCGCCGGGCTATCGCTACTGGCAGCAAAAGGTCGACTATGACGTCCAGGCGCGGCTCGACGAGGCCAAGCGCACGGTCAGCGGCAGCCAGACGGTGCGCTATGTCAACAATTCGCCCGATGCTTTGCCCTATCTGTGGCTGCTGCTCGACCAGAATGACTACAAGCGCGATTCCATCGCGGCGATGACCGAGACGGTCTCGGGCGACAAGATCAGCCTGGCCGAAGTGCGGCGCATTAAGCGGATGCAGGAATGGGAAGGCGGCTTCACCATCTCCGCCGTGCGCGATGCTTCAGGCAAGGCGCTGCCCTTTACCGTCGTCGACAGCCTGCTCCGCATCGATCTGGGCCAGGCGGTCGCGCCCAATGGCGGCGAGACCAGCTTCTCGATCGAATGGTCGTTCCCGATGGTCGAGAACAAGGTTGTCGGTGGCCGGTCGGGCTATGAATGCTTCACCCAGCCCGGAGAGGACGGCAATTGCATCTTCGAGGGCGCGCAATGGTTCCCGCGCCTTGCGGTCTATTCGGACTATGAGGGCTGGCACAACAAGGCGTTTCTGGGCTCGGGCGAGTTCACGCTGGAATTCGGCGACTATCGCGTCGCGCTCACTGTACCTGCAGATCATGTCGTCGCTGCCACCGGCGTACTGCAGAACCCCGACCAGGCGCTGAGCGCAGCGCAGCGTCAGCGGCTCGAACAGGCCAAGTCGGCCACCAGCCCGGTTTATGTCGTCACTCCGCAAGAGGCGGTCGCGGCCGAGCGCGGCAAGGCCTCGGGCGAGAAGACCTGGATTTTTGCCGCCACCAATGTCCGCGATTTCGGCTGGGCGAGTTCGCGCAAGTTCGCCTGGGACGCGATGGGCGTGAAACAGGATTATGCCGAGCAGCCGCTGGTCATGGCGATGAGCTTCTTCCCCAAGGAAGCCCGGCCGCTTTGGGATGCCTATTCGACCAAGGCGATCGCGCACACGATCGACGTCTATGGCAAGTTCGCCTTTCCCTATCCCTATCCGGTGGCGCAGTCGGTCAACGGCCCGGTCGGCGGGATGGAATATCCGATGATCACCTTCAACGGCCCGCGCCCGGTGAAGGACAAGAAGACCGGCAACCTCACCTACACCGAGCGCGCGAAGTACGGCCTGATCGGCGTGGTCATCCACGAGATCGGCCACATCTACTTCCCGATGATCGTCAATTCCGACGAACGCCAGTGGACGTGGATGGACGAGGGCCTGAACACCTTCCTGCAGGTCCAGGCCGAGAAGCTGTGGGATGCGGACTACCCCTCGCGACGCGGCGAACCCAAGGACATCGTCGAATACATGGTCTCGCAGGACCAGGTGCCGCTGATGACCCAGTCCGACTCGCTGTTGCAGTTCGGCGCCAACGGCTACAGCAAGCCGGCGACCGCGCTGGTGATCCTGAGCGAGACGGTGATGCGCCGCGCACGGTTCGCCCGCGCCTTCCTCGAGTATGCGCAGCGCTGGTACATGAAGCACCCGACGCCCTATGACTTCGTCCGCACCATGTAGGAGTCCTCGGGCATCGACCTCGACTGG
>CAXRCQ010000489.1:0-2298 GCA_964228845.1 Blastomonas sp. | reverse complement strand
AGCCGGGCGCATCGAACAGGAAGTCGCCGGTGCCCAGCTGCGCAAGCCGCGCTTCGAGCGGTTCGAGCGTGCGGGCGAGCCAATGGCGGTACCACACGCCGATCTCGTCCTGCGACTTGCCGTATTCATTGGCGAGATACTTGAGCACCGGCAGGTTCAGCGGCGCGTGCAGTTCTGTGGCGATGGCATAGGCCAGTTCGCGCGCGGTGTAGCGGTCTTCGACGTCCGCCGGCAGCAGCGGGTTTTCGGGATAGGCTTCGTCCAGCCATTCGAGCTGGGCCATCGACTGCGCGCGGTCGCGCCCGTCGGCTTCGAGCAGCGGGACCGAGCCGAACGGATTGCGGCTGGTGAAGGCTTGGCCCTTCTGCTCCGAAGTCAGCAGGTTCACCGGCACGTATTCGTAATCCAGCCCCTTCAACTCCAGCGCGATGCGCAGGCGGTAGCTGGTCGACGAGCGGTAGTAGCCATGCAGCTTCATCATGCGGCCTCTCCTACAGCTTGGAACAGATGGAACACGGTCCAGGCGGAAAAAGCGCCGGGCGTGCCAGAGCCTGCTTTTGCGCGGGTTGCTGCGGTTCTCGGCTCTCTCATGAGACCCTGATGCCACCACGCGCAAAAGTAGGAAAGGGGATCAGAACGCGGCGATCCCGGTGATGGCTCGGCCGAGGATCAGCGCATGGACGTCATGCGTGCCTTCGTAGGTGTTGACCGTTTCCAGATTCACCATGTGACGGATCACCTGGTATTCTTCGGAAATGCCGTTGCCGCCGTGCATGTCGCGGGCCTTGCGCGCGATATCGAGCGCCTTGCCGACATTGTTGCGCTTCACGATCGAGATCATGTCGGGCGAGAATTTGCCTTCGTCCATCAGGCGGCCGACGCGCAAGGATCCCTGCAGGCCGAGCGAGATTTCGGTCATCATGTCGGCGAGCTTCAGCTGGTAGAGCTGCTTCGATGCCAGCGGCACGCCGAACTGGTGACGGTCGAGGCCGTACTGGCGCGCGGCGTGCATGCAGAATTCCGCTGCACCCAGCGCGCCCCCGCTGATGCCGTAGCGTGCGCGGTTGAGGCAGCCGAAGGGACCTTTGAGGCCCTGCACTTCGGGCAGCAGCGCATCGGCACCCACCTTGACCTCGTCCATGACGATCATGCCGGTGGTCGAGGCGCGCAGCGACAGCTTGCCCTTGATCTTGGGAGCGGAAAGCCCCTCCATGCCCTTTTCGAGGATGAAGCCGCGGATGCCGCCGCCATGTGCCTCGCTCTTCGCCCACACGACGAAGACGTCGGCGAAGGGGGCGTTGGAAATCCAGGTCTTGGAACCGGAGATCTTGTAGCCGTCGCCGTCCTTCTTCGCGACGGTCTTCATGCCGGCCGGGTCGGAGCCCGCGTCGGGTTCGGTCAGGCCGAAGCAGCCGATCAGTTCGCCGCTGGCGAGGCCGGGCAGGTACTTGCGCTTCTGTTCTTCCGAACCATAGGCGTGGATCGGATACATCACGAGGCTGGACTGAACCGAGGCCATCGAGCGGTAGCCGCTGTCGACGCGCTCGATTTCGCGCGCGATGAGGCCATAGGCGACGTAGCTGGCGCCTGCACCGCCGTATTCCTCTGGCACGGTCGCGCCCAGCAGGCCAGCCTGGCCCATCAGCGGGAAGAGTTCGGGCGCGTCCATTTCCTCGCGATAGGCGTCGGTCACGCGCGGCTGCAGCTCGCCCTGTGCAAAGGCATTGGCTGCATCGCGGATCATCCGCTCTTCCTCGGTCAGCTGGTCGTCGAGGTTGAACGGGTCTTCCCAGTCGAAGGGCACCATCCCGCTGTTAGGGCCGGCCATATAGTCTCCTCTGTTACGGGTCGGGCACTGGCACCAAGCGCGGCGCGGTGCAAGGCCGGACAAGCGCCCTTTCAGGCCACTTCCGCATCGCCTGTAGAAAAGAGGGCATATTCGCCCTCGTCGCATAGTCCCGTGACCCATTCCTCTCCCACTTTGAGCCAGGCGTGGAAGCGTGGGTGGTCGCCTGGCGCGCGCTGGGTGCCGATGTAGAGGTCGGACGCGATTCCGCGCCGCTCCAGCATCCAGCGGGCCGCCAGTGCCTGCGGCAGGCAATTGGGCGCGCCGGGCACATTGCGCAGCGCGCGCATCACGGCAAGGCGCATGCGCCTGACCGTGCCGAGATCGACGGCCTCGCGCCCGCCTCGGGGTGAAGCGCAGCCGATCGAACCGAAGCGCGAACGCCAGCGCCGCGGCGGCACCATCGCGACCAGCAGCCTTGCGTAGAGCAGCAGTCCCATCGCCTCGAAAGT